>NZ_JAAHIG010000202.1:0-16239 GCF_010692305.1 Moorena sp. SIO4G3
AGCACGTCACAAGATGACTGCAAGCCGAAAGGTTGAAGGAGAACCTAGGAGCCGTATGAGGTGAAAGCTTCACGTACGGCTTTGGAGCGGAGGTGCATCGGGTAATACCGGACATCGACCGTAATAAAAAAGCTTATCCAGAAGTCAGGGGTTTCAGGAAACCTGAGTCCTTGGGGTTACCTTCCAAATTGATGGAGTGGACTGTCAGTGATGTAGCTAAAGCTATCACGGCGAGCCAGGCTGCCTGTACCGATGCAGTTATAAAAAGGGTCTACAAAAGGTTTTCTGGGAAGATTTACCAGAAGGTCAGAAAGGAACTTTGTAAACAGCTCAAGACTTTAGCCTTCTTAGATAATCCACTACTGCACAGACTTGTCAGGAAAGAGTTTCAACGAGGACGTTCCTGGAGCAAAAATCAGATAGTTTACCAACCAGGAGGATACAGATGTAAACGAATATCTCGCCATACTTATCAGCTAGAATTGGCTGGCCTAAGGAGAGGAAAAAGGAACAGGGTAATTGTCAGGTCTAATCGAAAAATCAAAGGACAGATTAGACTAATCTACAATCAACTCCTGCAAAGGTTTGAAGTTCACTTTTTAGTCGCTCATGGCACCGTAGAGATTCCCTCTTCCCGCCGGGCTATCGGAGTGGACAAAGGATACACTGAGGCTTTCTATGATTCAGATGGTCAGGCGTACGGGAAAGACTTGGGTAAACTAGCAACCAAGAAATCCGATCGCATATGTGCAAAGAACCGCAATAGAGGAAAGCTGTGGGCAATACATAGAAAACTAGAAAAAATAGATCCAGCCAAGTCGGCTCGGATACTTGAAAACAATTTAAGCAGAAAAACAGAAAATCGCCGATATAGAAAAAACCAATCAGAATTGAAGTCGATTATAGGAGCGGCTTCTAAATCTCTTTTTAAAGGAGAATCATTAAAAGTATTTGCTGAGGATTTGACACAGCCGATTAGAAATAAACGTCAGTCCAAGGCCATGTCCCGCAAGCTTAATAGCTGGATGAAGGGTCAAATGCGGGACTCCTTGCAGAAATGGGCTAATTGGACTGGGTCGGTTGTAACAGAAGTCCAGCCGAGCTACACGTCGCAAGCTGACTCCGTAACTGGAACCCTATTAGGGAAAAGGAGCGGGGACAGTTTTACCAGATTTGATGGGGTCGTGTTGCAGGCTGACCACAATGCTGCCAAAAACATCCTTGCTCGGGGTACAGACAAGGAAATTTCTCGGTATATGAATAAAACCGAGGTTCAAGCAGTGTTGTTGCGCCGTACCGCGCGTTTCTTGAGAGGTATGGGACTGAGTTTGGCTGATGCGGTTGAGCTTGGATGGCTTGACTCTAAGCACAGCAGGACTCGGGCTTTCAAGGAACTCCTTGCCGGGATGCAAGGAGCGCCCAGATAGATCAGTGGGAGGCTTAACTCCAATTGCTGCATGACCACTCCTCACTCGGGCAACAATAGAATGCACCTTGACCGTTTTATCCGGTTTTATCCAGATTTATGACGGTTTCAGAGTATCCCCCAAGCCTCGACTAGACGGTTGGAGAATTCCAAGATTGGTTCGTGGGATTGAACAGCGATAAGCTTTTGAATCGCAGACCAAGTAGTCAAATATCCCAGAAATTCTTCCATGTTCCATTGGGTTTCCATGGTTAAAAGAGGTGTTTTTAACTCAGCAAAAGGAAAAGGAATGGTTTGATAATTTTGAAGCAGTAGTTTTATTTCTTCTGCCCAATACTGGTCAACCACTGTGGTGAAAAAATTCCTAGATATTTGGTCTATGTGATTTTCTTCTGGAGGGAATTCAAAATACCAGTAGCCCCAGAGAGCAAGAATTCCTCCAGGTTTAGAAACTCGCTGCACTTCCTGATAAAATTTTTCCAGATTAAACCAATGAACAGCTTGGGCAACAGTTATTAAATCTATAGATTGATTCCCTAGCCCGACTTTTTCCGCCACTGCCACAGAATAGTTAATCTTATCATGATCAAATGCATGACTAATTTGCTTTTCGCTGGCATCTGTCGCATAAATTTTTTTAAAATGAGGTGTTAAGCCCAAAGCTACTTGACCATTACCAGTGGCACAATCCCACGCTGCTTGACGATGAGGTACAAGTGCAGCTAAATACTCAAACAAAGATTCTGGATAATGAGGTCTATAGTTTCTATAATCATTTGCTTGCTTTGAGAAGTAGTCTTTAAATTGTGTAACCAAAGTCCTTTTCCTCTAATTTCATTTAGCAAACTATTAGGATATCCTCACGGGGTGACAAGCTAATCGAAAATCTTACAGGGGTTAGGTTTTAGGGGTTAGGTTTTAGGGAACATCGTCATGGGGTATGGATTGATTAAAACTATCTATGCAGTTGGATTGGTGAAAATTGCTTCAACTGCTGGAAAATACAACAACACGAGTCGCTGTAATTTTCCCAAAACCTAAAACCTAAAACCTAAAACCTGCCTAGGTTTGAGCTTTGTTGTCACCCCTTGAGCCCTGTTCCCTGTTCCCTGTTCCCTTTGGCTGAATGCAAACAATTTACATTAAATCAACCATAATCATGACCAAAAAACAAACAATACTCTCGATCTACTGAACGGTAGCATTGAGAACTTAGCTTAATTTTCACTTTATTTTTTAGTTTTTCAGTGAAGTTGCTGAACGCATTTATCGGAGACTTCCGTTAAGGTATAGAAAAGAAGTTTAAAAGACTAAAATTATTATGTATTATTCAAACGGCTGACAAGAAAATTTTGAATTCTGACCGAAAACTTATCCCCACAGCAAACGTACTAGAGATAATCAATTAAACCCAGACAATTATGAAGATTTTAAAACAAACCTTTTTGGCGTTGAGTGCCAGTATAGCAGGAACGACCTTATTAGCGATGCCCGCCACTGCTATTAACTTTGGTTTTTCTTTTGGTAATGAATTGAATGGGGGTGGAACTGTAACAGGCATAATCCGAGGGTTAGATGAAGGAATCGGAGCTGCAACTAGTGTTGAAATCTTAAGCAACACCACAGGCTTAGGAATTGGCGAGTATGTCGGCAACCCTTTGATAAACACTTGGACTGTGTTGGGTGGGAATATAGTCGCATTTAATTTTCTCTCGGCTGGTGTTATCAATACCTCTCCTGCTGTAACGGATGCCTTGCTTTTCTTCAATTCAACTGAATTATCGGGTGCTTCATTTCGAGCAGGAGTTGCCCCAAGTCCTGGTCAGTTTGTTACTGGCAGCGGCTTTGTTTCAACTGAGGATATCGGCTTGACCTTTACTCAGTTAGAAGATGACGTTCAATCTGTCCCAGAACCCACCAGCATCTTGGGACTCTTGGCAATTGGTGCGACTGTAACTGGGACAGCACTCAAGCGTAAGTCAGCTTGAGTGCTGGTTGAATGACCGAAAAAGTGGGTCTCAAGCCCCGTCCTTCGGCAGACGGCTTTTGTTCACTGTGGTATACTAAAAAAGTAGCCTAGCACAGACAGGATTCGTCGGTACTGTCAACAAACTAACGACGTAAAGCGATGCTAGTACATGAGGCGCGAAAAACCTCATTAAAAACGTATGGATCAACGGCGGATACCGACAACCAGTAAAGCAAATATTAAAAGATGAAAGTACCGTGGGGCACACGGAAACTGAGGAAACTCAACGCTTAGGGAGATAAGCCCACTGGGGTTAGTTAAATTAGGCTAAATACTTGGTTTTTAAACGGGTATTCGGCTTAAGTATTGCCTTTGCTGGATAACTAATTTTAAGGCATGTCGAAGAACTAAGAATCCCCGTCCTTCCAGGGCGGGGAGTGTCAAATTCCCCACGGCACTTATGCCGTGGTTTTTTTTGTTCAGGGAGCTAGCTTACTCCCCAATCGTTCCTTGCTGGGGATTTTTGTGCAAACTTTTTGACTTTTTCTGTGCAAATTGCAAAAGTAAAAAAGTTAGCGTTTATCGCACTTATGAGCTACACTCTTCTTTGACATTGATTCCCTGTCTTGATGCAGCCCATCGCTATTCTATCTTCTCTATTCCCCTCCTGGGAGGGGTTAGGGGTGGGTTCCTGCTCCCTGCTCCCTGCTCCCTAAAAACCCAGAACTTTGTACCTAACAGCAATTGCAAACCGCTGTATAATGACTAATCACAACAAGGGAAAAATTTACATCGTAGGTGCTGGTCCAGGAGATGTTAACTACTTAACCGTAAGGGGGCAACAACTGCTGACTCAAGCTGAAGTGTTGGTATATGATGCTTTGGTAGATTCCCTTTTATTGCAACTGGTGCCCTGTGATTGTCAACTGTTCGATGTCGGGAAACGGGGTGGACGCCCTTCTACACCCCAAGCTACGATTAACCAACTGCTGGTAGACCAATGCCGACAAGGCAAGCAAGTCGTAAGGCTAAAAAGTGGTGACCCGTTTATTTTCGGGCGCTCTAGCTCAGAAATTCAGGCATTGATTGCTGCTGAGTGTCAGTTTGAGGTGATACCAGGCATTTCCTCAGCCCTAGCCGCTCCCTTACTAGCGGGAATTCCTTTAACAGACTCCGTTTTGAGCAAATGCTTTGCCGTTGTCACTGCTCATCAGCCAGAGCAACTAGATTGGGAAGCACTAGCAAGAATCGACACCTTGGCGATTTTAATGGGAGGACGTCATCTAGCGGCAATTGTCCAACAGCTCCAACGCTATGGGCGATCGCATCAGACCCCCATTGCTCTGATTCGGAATGGTGGACGCCCCCAGCAACAGGTTTGGCTGGGTACTTTAAGCACTATTGTAAACCAAACCCTTGGTATCTCCCTCTCACCTGTGGTAATTGTAGTTGGTGAAGTAGTGGGGTTAAGGGCATCTATGGGATTATCTGATCAAGACCAGTCGAAGAGTGAAGGTTGTCAACCGTTGAAGGTTGGTCAGTTGAATGTTGAAAGTTCTCAAGACCAGCTTCAACCTACCCTTCAGGAACGCCAAAGGCGAACAACTCCCACCAACCAACCCTTCTCGAACACCAAAGGCGAACAACCTTCAACTCCAACCAACCTTGGCCAAAAGGCCACGCTTCGCGAACAACCTTCAACCAAAACAAACCTTGGCCAAAAGGCCACGCTACGCGAACAACCTTCAACTCCAACCAACCTTGGCCAAAAGGCCACGCTACGCGAACAACCTTCAACTGAAACTACCGAAGCGCTTACTGGAAAAACCGTCTTAGTCACCCGTTCCGCTAGTCAATCCCAGAAATTTAACCAGCTCCTGGAACAAGAAGGAGCAAATATTATCGAAATGCCCACGTTGGTGATTACTCCTCCTTCTAGTTGGGCTGGATTAGATTATGCGATCGCTAATCTAGCTAACTTCGATTGGTTGATTCTCACCTCTAGCAATGGGGTCGATTACTTTTTTAAACGATTACTGGATAATGGTAAAGATGCCCGTGCTTTAGTCGGGATTAAGATTGCTGTGGTGGGTAAGAAAACTGCGGGGAGTATGAAACAACACAATTTACAACCCGACTTTATCCCACCAAACTTTGTCGCTGATTCTTTGGTGGAACATTTTCCAGAGTCTTTAACTAACAAACAAGTGCTTTTCCCCCGAGTAGAAACCGGTGGGCGAGAGGTGTTAGTAAAAGAACTAACGGAAAAAGGTGCTCAAGTGGTAGAAGTTGCTGCCTATGAGTCTGGTTGTCCAGATTACATGGCTCCTGCTATTTTAGATGCTTGGCAACAGAGAGCAATAGATATTGTTAGCTTTGCTAGTTCTAAAACCGTCAAAAATTTTTACAAACTACTCAAGCAAGCCTTTAACTCTTCAACGGACACTAACCAACCCTACTCCAATGCCGACGGCGAACAATCTGCACCCTCAAAAACTCTCCATTACCTTTTAGAAAATGTCTGTATCGCCTCGATTGGTCCCCAAACATCCGAAAGCTGTCGCCAGTTGCTAGGTAGGGTAGATGTAGAAGCAGTTGAATATACTTTAGAAGGTTTAACTGAGGCGATTGTGGCATGGGAGATTGGGAGAGGGGGAAACAAATAAAACCATAGATAATCTGTTCTTCAGTACAAAGGGATGCTAAGTTAAATCTTGAAAGAGGGAGTAGGGAGCGGTGCGACCCGTGATGGCGAGCAATCCCTTGACCGTAGGTCACGCGGGGCGCGTTCGCCATCACGGAAAGCGCACCGAGGGAGTAGGGAGCAGTTTTTGAAGAGGCTTAAAGGTTAATCGAAGCCCTTTAATTCTTTTTACTTCAGATTAGGGAGCCCGAATCGGGAATAAGATAAATTAAGAGGTTTTTAAATGTCAGACCTTAATAATTTTAAAGACTTACTAATTTGACAACAAGGCATGGATATAGCCGAAAAGTGTTATTTAATGACTTCTGTTTTCTCTTCCCTACTCCCTGCTCCCTGCTCCCTGCTCCCTCTGCCAGACTGTTTAGTTAGCATAACAAGTACAGTAGACCCAGTGTTATCGGACTTAAGTCCTTTTTAAGGGAATCCCACAACTAAAAAGAAGCCAAAATGGCGAGACATAAAGAATTTATTTAGATAGAGTAATCCTGTCGAATATTTTACAAGGTTACCTAATTAGGTAATCCCAATAACTCACTTTCGGGAAATTAGACTAACAAGGGTTTAGTTTCCCGAAAGTAGTCCTTTTAAACCGTTTGAACAGGAGATTTTTCCCATGGATAAGTATCTAACTAGTGATTTGGAGTTCATGGCACATTTGTCAGAGGATGAACTCAACGAGATTGCAGGAAGCCACGGCAGATCTAAAGACTTTGGCAAGGGCAAAGTTGACGATGATCGGGATGATGACCGGGATGATGATGACTTTGAGTTTAAATTTGATGACGATGACTTTAAGTTTAAGTTCACAATACCTAAGCGCTTTGTGCCTAAGAAGGGCCCCTTTGTGATTAAAAAGTTTCCCGTTAACTTCAACCGCAATTTTGTCTTTAAGCAGGTTTTTATGATTAAGCATCACTAATACCAATTCAGGTTCTGGATGCTGGACTCTCGCTATTTGGGATAAGAGAGGATTATTCAGAGGGCGTAATAGTGGCGTGGTTTGTTAACGTTGGATTTGATTAAAGATTAGATCAAATCTAGTGTCTTGATGCAGTCCCTTATGGGGAGGGACTGCATCTCTAGTTGATTAACTATAGCATGGATGCCTCTTGCCTTTTGCCTTTTCCTGCAATACGTGTGTTCACAACCCAGATGCCAATTCTATATAACCTACTAACACCCTGAACACTCAAAGGTTGCTAACCCCAAATAGCGAACTCCTGACGGGGTAATTTCAAAGCGACAAGGCAACACTTCTAAACCCTTGCTAACTGCTTCTCTTAAAAGTTTACCATAATCTGGGTCATACTTATCACCAGAAGAAAAGTGCAAACAATCAGCACGATTAATAAAATAAAGCATGACCGCTCGTGCTTCAGGAAGTAGTGCCATTAGTTCTTGCAGATGTTTTTGTCCACGAGTAGTAACTGTATCAGGAAATAAAGCACGATTCCCTTCAGCTAAGGTAGCACTTTTCACTTCTAAATAAATCGGGCGCTCTGAGCCAGTCAGTAAAAAATCAACCCGGCTTTTCCGTTCTTTTCCGTAACGTACCTCAGGGCGGATTTCGCTGTAGCTGTCCGCTAATTCAGGAATCAGTTTTTGTTCCAATGCTAACTTAATCACTCGATTAGGTAAAGCCGTATTCACCCCTACCCAAGTGGGTTCATTGTCCTTGACCTGAATCATTTCCCAAGTATATTGTAACTTCCGCTTTGGGTTATCACTATGGGATACTTGTACAGGAGAGCCAATAGTTGAAACTCCGATCATTGGGCCAGTATTGGGGCAGTGAGCAGTAATAATTTCCCCTGATGGCAGTTCAATATCCGCAAGAAAGCGTTTGTAGCGTTTGAGTAAAGTTCCAGCTTTTAGGGGTGGGTAGGAGTAAATCAAGTTATTGTCATTAGTCATGTTATAATTGCTAGTTTTTAATGGTTAATTAGTTAAGGGAGTCGGGAGTCGGGAGTCGGGAGTCGGGAGCAGGGAATTTAGAATTTAGAATTGGGAATCGGGAATCGGGAATCGAGAATCGGAAATCGGGAATCGGGAATCGGGAATCGGCAAGAGGGAATCGGGAATCGGGAATCGGCAAGAGGGAAAACTGATCTTACTCCCCATCTCCCCATCTCCCCATCTCCCCATCTCCCGATCTCCCGATCTCCCGATCTCCCCATCTCCCCATCTCCCCCTCTCCCCATCTCCCCATCTTCAAGCAGGAGAGATCTCAAGGCCGTTGGATAATCTTTTCGAGAACCCGCCGCTTGGCTTTGGTGTCGATACCAATTAGGCGCACATACTCACCCTTATGCTCCCCTAAGCGTTCTGTCAAAGCAGCGATCGCTTCCGATAGATTGTTTTCTGGTAATGGATTCCCACTTTTCCAAGCATTATTCTTAACGCGACGCTCATTGCCGTATTCTAGGGTAAGGCGGTAACCTTGAGCCAAAAGCTCACCAATCTGGTCTTGGGTTTCTAGATCTAATGCTAGATCTAAGGGCTTTTTGCTACCGTTGTGCTCTCCTGTCTGAGAGTGATTTAACCCGTTCGCGACTTTAGGGCTAGTTGACTCACTGATGACTGGATTGGATACAGGTGCCTTGTGGTTTGCTTGAGGTTGGTCAGGGGTTGAAATATTATAGTTAGTATTTTTAGTATTGTTATTAGTTGGTTGGCTCGTCAGGGACGGGACTTGATTGTACTCCCTAGCTAGTCCGCTCAGTTCTAACCGTTGCTGTTCAGCTTTAATCAGTTCTCCAAACTCAATTAAGCGGGAGAGGCTAAAGTTTGGTGTTTCAAATTTGGGCGGTCCTTGCTTACTGTTGACTACACGAGAAGAAACTCGGTCTAGACCAATATCGTAAATAAACTTACGGATTTGTTCATCGTAAATACGCGATCGCAAAGCACTGAAGAAATCAATGGCTTGATTGTCGAAGGTATCAATCAGTTGTTCAATCTCCCCAGTAGACAGTCCATCTCCGTGAAAGATACCACTAACAATACCAATCCGGTCTTCTCGGTTGGGCTCCCAGTAGAATTTCGCCATCCGACCATCCCGAGTCAAAGGCGCATAGAGAGTAGAAAAATCATTACCAGTGACAATAATCGGTACTCGGTGGATCGGTTGTGAGTCATAACTCCCTGGAAGTTGGACATTGGTAGGATTATCAGCAATGTTCATCAAGGTACCATGCACCAGCTGGGTATTTACCGTATATTGGGTGCGTTCATCGAACCGTCCCGCCCCAGCATCCAAGTCATTGATCATCAGCACACACATCTTACCCTTGACTCGGATCATTTCAGCCGTTTCTCGGTAGCGCAAGCGGATCAGACGGGCTGGATCCCCAGCATCTGGGCTTTCTAGCTCACCAGAAGACATATTAACCGCTTCAATGCCCATGCGCTCGAACACAAGCTCACACTGAAAGGACTTACCCTCCCCCTTCCGTCCATGAATTCCCAGAATTAGAGGCACACGGACATGGGGTATATCAAGGAAGTTTTTAGTGATGTGAACCGCCAGTTTATCGATAAACCGGGGAGAAATGTAATAGTGCTGGGACATACAAACAGGTGCTATGGTGATAATCTCGTATAATCCGGCAATTTTTTAGCCTATTGGAAATACTATTACAGTTTGTTGAAGGTTTAATCGGGTTGTTCGCGTAGCGTGGCCTTTGGCCAAGGTTGAAGGTTGAAGGTTGGAAGGTTGAAGGTTGAAGGTTGGCGGGTTGAAGGTTGAAGGTTGGCGGGTTGAAGGTTGAAGGTTGAACGCGATCGCGTGGCCGAAAGGCCAAGGTTATTTGGTTGTTCCCCTGAGGCGTCCGAAGTAGGGTCGGTTGACAGTTGACAGCGAACAGCCAACATTCAACCATCAACCCGATTAACCCTTCAAGCATCAACCCAATTAACCTTTCAACCATCCAACCATCAAGCCGATTAACCCTTCAACCAGCCAACATTCAACCATAACCCTTCAACCTTCAACCTTCAACCTTTAACTCGATTAACCCGATTAAACCTTCAACCTTCAACATTCAACCTTCAACCAGCCAACATTCAACCCGATTAAACCTTCAACCTTCAACCTTCAAAAACAAACAGTAATCAAATTCGCGTATTGGCGTATTGGCACAATTGATAATATTGGCTGGGCTAGGATATCCCTAAATAAGCATCAGGTAATTAAATTTTTTCTTGAGCTATTTATGGACTCTCCTGAATCCTCAAGGTTTGAACAATATTGGTGGATCCTGAAGCGACGTTGGCTACCAGCTTCCGGTATTTTTGTAACAGTTTCTGTGATTATGTCTCTGGTGGCATCATTCCAAAAACCGGTATATGTAGCCCAAGGATTGCTGTTATTTAAGCGGCTTAATACGACGTCTTCAGTCACCGAAGTAGGTAAAGAAATCGGTATCTTACAACCTCTGGTAGACCAAAGTAATCCTCTAGATACAGAAGCCAACATCATGATGTCTGAGCCTCTGGCTCAAAAGACAATCACCGCACTAAATCTTACAGATAATCAGGGGAAACCTTTAGCAATTAAAGACTTTTTACACAATGTCAGTGTTACCAATATCCGGAAAACTGATCTTCTAGAAGTGTCTTACCAATCTCAAGACCCTAAAGAAGCAGCAGCAGTTGTTAATCAACTAATGAGTATTTATTTAGAAAATCACTTAGATTTTCAACGGGCTGAAGCTGTAGCTGCTCGGAAGTTTATTGAGAAACAGTTACCTCAAGCAGAAGCTACTGTCAGTAAAACAGAAGCAGCTTTGCGTCAGTTCAAACAAGAGAATGAAGTGATATCCTTAGACGCAGAAGCTCGCTCAGCTATCGAGGTGCTGACAGATTTGCAAAAGGAAATTGCCCAAAATCAGTCTAAAATGGCTGATGTCAATGCCCAGTACGAATCGCTCCAAACACGATTGGGCATGAACTCCAAGCAAGCTATCGCTCTAACGGCTCTCAAGCAGTCTCCTGAGGTGCAGGAGGCACTCCAAGAATTGCGCCAAGTGGAAGTCGAACTGGCCCTTGAGCGTAACCGTTTCCAACCCACCCATCCCACAATTGCTAAGTTAGAAAATAAGGTAGCCAGCCTAAAAGGTATCCTAAACCAGCGAGTCAAACAGGTTTCTAAGACTAAGCCGAAATCTCATAGCCAGCTTTTTCAACTGGGCGAGTTACAACAAGACCTGACTAAAGAGCTAGTAGAATTAGAAGCAGCTCGTTTAGGTTTGGCGAATCAGACTAAAGCCTTAGTCAATGCCCAAACCGCTTACCGAAAAAGACTTAACGATCTCCCTAGACTGGAACAACAGCAGCGGGAGTTAGAACGGCAACTTGATGTTTCCCAATCCACCTATTCTCTCTTGCTAAATAAGCTTGGAGAAATTCAGGTAGCGGAAAATCAAAACATGGGTAATGCCCGCATTATTGCCGGGGCTCAGGTGCCGATGATTCCGATTTCATCTGCTAAAATAGCCTATATTGCTGCTTGTTTTCAGGGACTGTTGGCCACCGCAGCAATTATTTATATTTTAGAAACCAGAGATAAATCTCTGAAAACCATTAAAGACGTTAAGCAATTATTTAAGTTTACCTTACTGGGTGTGATTCCCCACTTTAGTAAATCTCAATTATTAAATCCATCACAGGAAGTTTTAGATCCATTTACGCCCCAAGTTATTGTTCGGAATACGCCTCGGTCTCCCATCAGTGAATCCTATCGGATGCTGCAAGCAAATCTCAAATTTTTGAGTTCAGATAAAGCTCTCAAAGCGGTGACTGTGACTAGCTCCTTACCTCAAGAAGGTAAGTCAACGGTGTCTGCTAATTTAGCAGCAGTGATTGCTCAGCGAGGAAGTAAGGTATTGCTAATTGATGCTGATCTCCATAAGCCTGTTCAACATCGGATCTGGGATTTATCGAATGAAGTGGGCTTGAGCAATATGCTTGTTAACCAGGTTGAATTGAGGGATGCCATTAAACCAGTAATCGAAAATCTGGATGTCCTGACCTCTGGAGTAGTACCTCCTAATCCCGCAGTGCTTCTGGATTCCGAGCGCATGGCTTCATTGATTAACCATGTTGCTAGTCGTTACGACTTTGTGATTATTGATACCCCTTCTTTAAACGTTGCTGCTGATGCTCCTATCCTAGGAAAAATGACCGATGGTGTGCTGTTAGTTTCCCGACCTGGAGTAGTAGATTCCGGTAGTGCTGCTTTCGCCAAGGGACTTTTGGAGCAGTCTGGTCAGACTGTTCTGGGCTTAGTCGTTAATGGCGTGATTCCTGATAATGAGCCTAACAGTTATTACTATTTTTCTCAGGAATACATTTCAGATGAGAGCGTTGCTCTTAATAGAATACTTGATGTCGCTAGTTATGAGTAATGAGATCATATATAGCAAAGGTAACAGGGAGCAGGGAGTAGGGAGTAGGGAGTAGGGAGTCGGGAGCTAAAATCACGAATTGTGTACCACTACCGCCAATTCAAGGGCTGCGATCGCTTGCTCGCGCCTAACACTGGGAAAATGATCTAAGAATTCGTCGAGTGGATCCCCTGCTTTGAGATAATCGAGCAAAGTTTTTATTGGCACACGAGTTCCAACAAAAACAGGGGTTCCTCCCAAGATGTCAGGGTCGCTATGAATAACACGGGCTGCGGTTTTCATGTCCGTTATTCCGTATAGTAGGAGTTCCTCTAATTTTAGCCTACCGCTAACTGCTCCGAACTTATTTAATCTGAATTGATATCCTCATCTTGTTTGCTGGCAATGGTGATAACTTGCTAACTGGCGGTGATGACGCGGATCAGTTTTGGATTGCGGCTGCGGCTTTTCCTAGCACTGCTAACACCATTACTGACTTTGAGTTGGATGTTGATCTACTTGTCATTGGGGGTCTAGGGGTCACCTTTGAAGATATTGCGATCGCTCAAAATCAGGATGATGTTCTAATCAGTACTTTAGGTCAAGACTTGGCTGTCCTGAGGGGAGTTCAGGGGAGTGCTCTTGACAGTGATAATTTTCTTTTCTTGTAAACAAAAGTGGTAAAGATGTAGTGATTGGTTAGACTGCATTGACTTTGTGGAGTTCTTTGAACAGTTACCGAAAGACCGGGATCCCTTGCTCCTGGCCTAAGCGCCATAGGGGGTCAAGAAGGCAAGGGAATTTTATTCACGGGAAAATATTGTCCGGAATCCTTATTCATTGACTGTAGTTTATAGTAGGACGCGAGGCAAGATTCACGCTAACCATAAGTAGACAACGTAAAGTGGTTGGTGTAAACCTACTATTAGCTTGGTTCGTTGTTGATTAAATAATTCCCTATTTCCACTGATGTCGCTACTCAGTTTGGAAGGAATACTAGTGAAAATAATAGCAATTCTCTAAACTAAACATATTGAGGAATAGTGATATGGATGAAGTGGTTAGAAAGGTTGCTGCACTAGGCTTACCTGGTGTGATACTTCTGATTGCTATGGCAACAACGGGATTCACTGGAGCAGCGGCAATCACAACGGCGTTGGCAATGTTAGGTCCATTCGGAATGATCGGAGGCATTGCTTTTCTTGGGGTTGTGGGAATAGCTGCTGATGGCTTATCGAAATTCGGACTTGAAGCGTTACTGGTTGGAATATATAAAGAGCGCCAACAAAAAGGAGAATCTAAAGCATCTCTCTGTAAAGAGATTGAACGGTTAATGGTTTCTCGTGATTTGAAACGCAAACTCAAAGAAGAATTATAGACTGTTTATAAAGTAAATATTATTGGTGGGTTACGGGGGACAGCTCTGTTAACAGGTGAGGTTTTAAAGTAATTGTCACCTAACCCACCCTACGTGCCTGATTTAAGCAAAGTTTAACAAACAGTCTCTTAGGTATTTCAAAATAAGATGGGTTTCCACTGTTATTTCCACTGATTTACTTACTCAGTTTGGAGGGAATACTGATGAAAATTAGAGCAATTCTCTAAACTAAACATATTGAGGAATAATGAGATGGATGAAGTGGTTAGAAAGGTTGCTGCACTAGGCTTACCTGGTGTGATACTTCTGATTGCTATGGCAACAACGGGATTCACTGGAGCAGCAGCAATCACAGCGGCTTTGGCAATGTTAGGTCCATTCGGAATGCTAGGAGGCATTGCTTTTCTTGGGGTTGTGGGAATAGCTGCTGATGGCTTATCGAAATTCGGACTTGAAGCATTACTGCTTGGAATATATAAAGAGCGCCAACAAAAAGGAGAATCTAAAGGATCTCTCTGTAAAGAGATTGAACGGTTAATGGTTTCTCGTGATTTGAAACGCAAACTCAAAGAAGAAGTGAATAATGGTAAATCTTCCGTTGAAGATAGGCGGGCATCGAAGTCATCATCTTTTGATAATATAGGTAAAAATAAATATAAATCTGATAAAAACAATAATAAAAAAGGTGATTTTATTAAACTTTATATTGGGGTTTTAGTGAAACGTGTTAGTACTAAAACTGTCCTCAAATTTATCAATGAAATTGAAAATTCACTCCAAGTCCAAATTGAATCTATAGAGGATATTGATGAACAGTTAGATGCAATTGATAAAATGACGGGTAGGGAGTTTGAAGAATTTTTGGCTAAATTATTTAAGCAACTGGGCTACCAAGTGAGGATCACTAAAGCAAGTGGGGATTATGGAGCCGATCTGATAATTACAAAATGGAATATAAAGACTGTTGTTCAAGCCAAGAGAAAACAAAGTAGCGTAGGGATTGATGCCGTTCAGCAAGTAGCGGCGGCAATTCCCCATTATCAGGCGCACCGGGGAATAGTTATAACTAATAGTAAGTTTACACAAAATGCCAAAAATCTGGCAGCTAGTAATAAAATTGAGCTTTGGGATAGGGATAATTTTCAAAAAGTCTTTAAAAAAGTATATAAACAAAAGCCTTCTGAAGATAGTTCATTGTAAAAAACACCTGCTGTTTAATTGTAGCAGCTTAAGCTGATAGTGGGACTTAAACAATAAAAAGAGTAAAATAAGGCTATAATACTGATCAGACAGTAAGTTTACGTCGAAATAACCTCCATGAGAGAAACCACTCCCTCCGCCATGCCCCCGTGCTTTGAGAAATGGTGTAAACGTTTCGACGATTGCTTCATGCGCCAAAGCCCAAAAAACCGGATTTAGACATTATTTAGGGGGATTATTAGGGGAAAGCGAGAGGAAAAACCTGACACAGATGGCAAATAATGCGTATGGTGTAGTTTACAGCCGATTACACCATTGTCTTGATGCAGTCGCTCATGGGGGAAACCCCCAAGACCGCGCTGCATCGCTTCTTGACTGATGCCCCTTGGGATGCCGTTAAGATCAATGAACGCCGTTTACAAGTGATGAACAAATGTTCAAGGGACCCGAATCAAGGGAGGGTTTGCCTTGATTTTGGATGACTCTGGACATAGAAAAAGTGGTAACTTGACTGACGGAGTGGGAAGGCAGTATCTAGGAGAAATCGGTAAGATAGACAATGGAATAGTCATCGTAACAACCCATATTTATGATGGCCAAAAAAGCTTACCATTAGACCTAGAATTATATCAGCATGCTACTTCACTAGCTTTGGGAAAGAAAGATGAGGAATTTCAGAAGAAGCCCGACTTGGGAATAGAGTTAATTGACCGGAGTTTAGCTCGGGGGTATCGTCCAGGAATCGTCTTAATTGATGCCGGTTATGGCAACAATACAACCTTTCTCAAAAAATTGGAAGAAAGGGAGCTAAAGTATTTAGGAGGGGTGGCTAAAAATGCGCCAAAGGCGCACGCTACGCGAACGGAAAGTTATTATTAAAACTGAATCAGACATTGAAGTAGAAATTCGCCTAGATGAATTAGCTAAAAGCCTCTCCTCAGATGAGTTTGAAGAAGTTCATCTCAAGTTAGAGCAACCGAAAAGTGTTTGGGTGGCAACATTAAATGCCAAGCTGTCTCGTCTAGAAGGAGAAAGAACATTTGCTATCGTTATGAATGCCAGTTCAATTGAAGAGGCGACAGACATTGATTATTTGATCACTAATGTTAATTCATCTAAAGTAACAGCACAGTGGGTTATAACGACTTACTCCCAATTTCTTTGAGAGTAAGTCGA
>NZ_JAAHIG010000203.1:0-16210 GCF_010692305.1 Moorena sp. SIO4G3
TCAAAGTCAACCATTAGACTTCTTTGTGCTGTTTTCTTCAGCAACATCTCTGTTGGGTTCACTGGGTCAGGGCATGGCAAATTATTCTGCTGCTAATGGGTTTCTTGATGGTTTAGCTCATTATCGTCGAACTATGGGATTACCGGGATTGAGTATCCATTGGGGAGCAGTTTCTCAAGTGGGACGAGCGATCGGGCGAGATACAGAGACAGCCGCTATGCTCAGTAAGAATGGGATGGGTGCAATATCTCCGGCTCAGTTCTTGGAGTCTTTGGAACTATTGATGAGTAGTTCGGATGTGGAAGTAGGGGTGGTGCCTATTGAGTGGTCTCTGTGGCAGGAGAGAGTGGCACAGTGGCCGTTTTTAGTGGATTGGCAGGAAACTATATTGGAGGTAGCCCAACCATCGAAGTCAGATTTTCTGTTAAAGTTGGAGGCGACACCACCTAATGAGCTTCGGTTGTTGTTGGTGGCTCATGTGCGTCGTCAGGTGGCTCAAGTGTTGAGAATTAGTCATCCTGAATCAATTGAAATGGATACAGGGTTTTTTGATTTGGGTATAGACTCTTTGACTTCTGTGGAGTTGAGGAATAAGTTGCAAGGTAGTTTAAAGTGTTCAGTACCTTCTACTGTAACTTTGGACTACCCTACCCTTAAGGCATTGGTAGAATATTTATATGAACAGCTATTGTTAGAACAAGTTAGTTACTCAAATACTGTACCAACTGAAGAAATCAATGAAGATAGGGAGGAGATTACTCTATGAAACTGACCGAAATTCTATCTCAAATGTCTAGCAAAAACATTAAATTATGGACTGAAGGTGATGAGTTAAAAATTAGTGCTCCCAAGGGAACGTTAACCAAAGAAATTCGCGATTTATTATCCCAAAATAAACTTGAATTAGTCAGTTTACTTCGGCAAAAGAGTAGTAATATCACTGCCACATCTAGTTGGCCGACCCTGATTCCGGCTCCAGAGGAAAGGTATCAACCATTTCCATTGAATGCAATCCAACAAGCTTATTGGATAGGTCGCAATGGATTCTTTGATTTAGGCAATATTGCGACCCATGTATACATAGAATTAGATTGTGAAAACTTAAATTTGGAACGCGTCAACCAAGCCTGGATGCAATTAATTGAGCACCATGAAATGATGCGGATGGTAGTTTTAGCGGACGGCAACCAGCAAATACTCGAGCAAGTGCCTCCCTATGAAATTGAAGTTTTGGATTTGTCCGGAGAGTCTCCTCAAACAATTGCTTCAGAGCTAGAGAATATTCGCAATCAGATGTCCCATCAGGTGTTAGCAACAAACCAGTGGCCTTTGTTTGATTTACGGGCTGCCCGTTTGAATGAACAATGGTGCCGTTTGTATATCGACATCGATATGTTGATCTTGGATGGCTTGAGTTTCTATATGTTATTTGAGCAGTGGGCGCAACTGTACAAGGAGCCAGAGAGTGAACTACCAGCAACGGAAATCTCGTTCCGAGACTATGTGCTAGCAGAATTGGCACTCAAAGATAGTCCTCAGTATCTCCGTTCTCAGCAATATTGGTTCAACCGCCTCGATGAGCTACCTCCGGCACCAGAAATGCCCCAAGCGAAAATAACATCTGCAATCACCAACCCTCGCTTCAAGACTCACACAGCTGGACTATCTACGACGAATTGGCAACAGTTAAAACACAAGGCCCGGAAAGCAGATTTAAGCCCATCAGGGGTATTGTTAAGTGCTTTTGCCTATATATTAAATTACTGGAGTAAAAGTCCAAAGTTTACTATCAACCTGACTATATTTAACCGTCTGCCCTTACACCCTCAGGTCAATGAGCTTTTGGGTGATTTCACCTCGAATATTTTGCTGGCGGTGGATCACTCACAAGCAGTTCCATTTATTAGTCGTGCTCAAAAGTTGCAAAAACTGCTCTGGGTAGATTTAGAACATCGGTATATCAATGGAGTAGAAGTGCAGCGAGAGTTACATCGCCGAGGGCGTAGTCAACCAATGGGGGTGGTGTTTACTAGCATGTTAGGCTTCGAGTATCTAGTTGATGAAAGGTTGGGAAGAAGACTTGGTTTGGACGAATTCGGAGAGGAAGTGTATAAAGTAGGTACAACACCTCAAGTGTGGCTGGATAATGTAGTCGCTGAGAAAAACGGAGCATTGATCTTTAATTGGTATGCCGTTGAAGCGCTATTCCCGGAAGGTTTAATAGATAAAATGTTTGAGGCTTATTGTGATTTGCTTCAGCAGCTAGCTACCTCGGACGAACCTTGGATGGAAACTTACTTCCAATTATTACCAACTGCCCAGCTAGCACTACAAGCACAAGTAAATCAGACCACTCAATCTTTGCCTGAAGGGCTCTTGCATGGCTTGTTTGTTGAGAACGTAAAAGTTCAAGGTCAAGAGATAGCTGTGATTAGTCCCCAGAAAAGCCTAACTTATGAAGAACTGTATCAACGGTCTCATCAATTAGGAGATGGATTACGTAAATTAGAAGTCAAACCGAATGAGCTAGTAGCCGTAGTCATGGAAAAAGGTTGGGAACAGGTAGTAGGGGTATTGGGTATCTTGATGTCTGGTGGAGCTTACCTACCGATAGACCCTGCACTACCTCAGGAACGCCAGTGGTATCTACTTGAGCAAGCAGAAGTCAAACAAGTATTGACTCAAACTCACCTCAAACAGTCCCTGAGTTGGCCTGAGGGAATTAACTGCTGGTCTGTAGATAGTGAAGAGCTAGCAGTAGAAAATCCGACTCCCTTAGAACCAGTACAAACTCCAGAAGATTTAGCCTATGTGATTTACACTTCCGGTTCTACAGGTTTACCCAAGGGTGTAATGATCGATCATCGGGGAGCTGTAAATACAATCCTAGACATTAATCAACGGTTTGAAGTCAGAGCATCAGACAGAGTATTGGCCTTAGCAAATTTGAACTTTGACCTATCAGTATACGACATCTTCGGCGTGCTAGGAGCAGGAGGAACTATAGTGATGCCACCGCCAGAAGCAGCCAAAGACCCTGCTTGCTGGATAGAATTAATTGAAACCCATCAAGTGACTCTATGGAACTCAGTTCCTCCTTTGATGCAGATGTTGGTAGAACATTTATTCGGAACTTCAAGAGTGCCAATAGAGGGTTTGCGAGTGGTTATGCTGAGTGGGGATTGGTTACCAGTAGACTTACCAGAAAAAATCCAGTCTCTGTGGCCTAATGTTCAAGTTATGAGTTTAGGTGGAGCAACAGAAGCATCAATCTGGTCAATTGGTTATAAGATTGAAAAGGTTGATCCTAATTGGAAGAGTATTCCCTACGGTAAACCCCTGTTGAATCAACGTTTCTATGTACTCAATGAATTGATGGAAGCTAGACCAGTTTGGGTACCTGGACAACTTTATATTGGAGGTGTAGGATTAGCTAAGGGATATTGGAAAAATGAGGAAAAAACCAAAGCTAGCTTTATTACCCACCCAGTTACTCAAGAGAGATTATACAAAACAGGAGATTTAGGAAGATATTTACCTGATGGTAATATTGAGTTTTTAGGTAGAGAGGACTTCCAAATCAAAATCAATGGTTATCGTGTTGAACTGGGAGAAATTGAAGCAGCATTAAAGCAATTTCCGGGAATTAAGGAAGCAATTGTTACTACTATAGGAGATTCAGAACAAAACAAACGTTTAATTGCTTATGCTGTGCTAAAGCAACAGCCTGTTACTACTGAAAATCAGATAGAAGAACAAGATAAAATTAGCCAACTCGATCAGGACTTAAATTCTGTTTCTCAACAGTTGCGTAAGTACCTAAGGCAAAGACTACCAGAGTATATGGTTCCTTTTAAGTATGTTATTTTGGAAGCTTTCCCACTAACTGCTAATGGCAAAGTAGACCGTAAACGATTGCCAGAACCTCAAGTAGAAACTATGACCACAACTAAATATATACCACCTCAAACAAAAATAGAGCAACAAATTACTGCTGTTTGGCGAGAGGTTCTTCAGATGGAAAAAGTCGGAATTCACGATATTTTCTTTGAGATAGGGGGCAATTCTGTACATATTATCCGAGTGCATAGCAAATTGCAAGAACTATTGGGCATAGAACTAAAAGTAGTTGACTTATTTACTAACCCAACCGTTCATTCATTAAGCGAGTTTATTATTAATTGCGGTGCAGCAGAATTAAATAAACAGAGTAAAATTAGTTATGAGAAGCGTGTCAGTAAACGTCTCTCTAAGAAAAATGAAAGGGGTAATATTCGAAAAAAACTCCATTAGACTTATCCAAAAATGCCGATTTTGAACGGCGGGGTAAGGGTTTTAGAACCTTTTTTGGAGATGTCTATTCTCAAAAATAAGTGCCAATAATGATAGGGTCTAAAAGTAAAAATCTAGGACTTAATTATTAGCGGTACTGCGTAAGTTCTGTATTAAACATAATTAAAGGTAATCAAATGAACCAACCAGCAGAAGAACAACAATATCACAATAATGAAATTGCTATCATAGGGATGTCTGGACGTTTTCCAGGGGCAAGAAACCTGGAGGAGTTTTGGGATAATCTCAAGAAGGGTGTTGAATCTATCTCATTATTATCAGATAAACAGTTAAGAGAATCTGGCATTACACCAGAAATACTTAATGCTCCCAACTATATAAAAGTTAATGGTACGGTTTCAGACATCGATATGTTTGATGCTAACTTTTTTCAGTATAGTCCTAAAGAAGCAACAGAAATAGACCCACAACAACGATTTTTTTTAGAGTGCGCCTGGGAAGCAATAGAAAGTAGTGGTTATAACCCAGAAAACTATGAAGGTTCAATTGGGGTTTATGCTGGTAGTGCAATGCCTAGCTATTTAATGTCTAATCTTGGAGGCCTAGATTTTCTTCTACTGGATCATCACTCCTTTACCCAAATGCTAGGTAATGACAAAGATTACTTAGCAACCCGCGTCGCTTACAAACTAAATCTTACCGGACCAGCGCTGAATGTTCAAACAGCTTGCTCCACTTCATTAGTTGCAGTACATTTAGCTTGTCAAAGTTTGCTCTATGGAGAATGTGATATGGCTCTGGCAGGTGGTGTTTTTATCCAAATCCCTCAAAATGTGGGATATTTACATCAGGAGGGATCTATCTCCTCCCAAGATGG
The DNA here is from genome assembly GCF_010692305.1 of Moorena sp. SIO4G3. NCBI lineage: Bacteria > Bacillati > Cyanobacteriota > Cyanophyceae > Coleofasciculales > Coleofasciculaceae > Moorena > Moorena sp. SIO4G3. The sequence continues at coordinate 5,171 of NZ_JAAHIG010000203.1, forward strand.
TCATTGTCGGGCCTTTGATGCCAGAAGTACCGGAACAGTATATGGTAATGGTGTGGGAGTTGTGTTACTTAAACCACTGCAAGATGCTATAGGGGATGGAGATTGTATTCATGCTGTAATTAAGGGTTCGGCGATTAATAATGATGGTTCTTTGAAACAGGGTTATACTGCTCCCAGTGTGGATGGTCAAGCAGCGGTGATTTCTGAAGCTCAAGCTGTAGCTGGTGTATCTCCAGAAACAATTACATATATAGAAGCTCATGGCACGGGGACGAAGTTAGGAGATCCTATTGAAATTGAAGCTTTAACAAAGGCTTTTTCAGAGCATACAGATAAAAAACAGTTTTGCGCCATAGGTTCCCTCAAAACAAATGTGGGGCACATGAATACGGCAGCAGGGGTGGGAGCATTGATCAAAACGGTTTTGGCTCTCAAACATAATTTAATACCTCCGAGTTTACACTATGAGAAACCTAATCCCCAGATTAATTTTAGCGATAGTCCGTTTTACGTCAACAATACTTTGTCTGAATGGAAACATAACGGCACTCCTCTACGAGCAGGAGTTAGTTCTTTTGGTGTAGGTGGTACCAATGCTCATGTAATTATAGAAGAAGCACCTTCTCAAGTCAAAAGTCAGAACGTTATTGAACGTCCAATTCATCTATTAACTCTGTCAGCAAAAACAGAAAAGGCTTTAGAAGATTTAGTCAGTAATTATCAAAATTATCTAGAAACTAATCCCGAATTAGAACTAGCAGATGTATGTTATACGGCCTCGACAGGCAGATCCCATTTTAATCATCGACTAGGAGTGATTGCATCTTCCCCCACAGAATTAATAGACAAACTGCTGGGGTGGAAAACTCAGTCAGGATTAGTAGGAGTATTTTCAGGACAACCAAATAGTGAAAGTCCCAAAATAGCCTTTCTCTTCACAGGTCAAGGTTCCCAGTATATAAATATGGGAAGACAACTGTATGAACAAGCACCGACCTTCCGTCAAGCTCTAGAGCAATGTGACCAAATTCTCCAACCCTATCTAGAAACATCTCTCTTAGAAATCATCTACCCCAAAGATGCACAAAAGTCAAGTCTTTTAGACCAAACAGCTTACACCCAACCTGCCATATTTGCCCTGGAATACGCCCTCTTTAAATTATGGGATTCATGGGGAATCAAACCCAATGTAGTCATGGGTCACAGCGTCGGAGAATATGTAGCAGCTTGTATTGCCGGAGTATTCAGCCTAGAAGATGGTCTCAAACTAATAGCCATGCGGGGACAGTTGATGCAAAAGTTACCCTCCGGTGGTGAGATGGTATCTGTAATGGCATCAGAATCTCAGGTAACAGAGGCCATAAAAAAATATACTTCCCAAGTAACAATAGCAGCAGTTAACGGACCAGAAAGCATAGTAATTTCTGGTGAGAGTGGAGCCATAACAAGTATTTGTGCTATCCTAGAATCAGAAGGAATTAAGACAAAACAACTACAAGTATCCCATGGCTTCCACTCCCCATTAATGGAAGCAATGTTAACAGAATTTGAAGCAGTGGCCAAACAGGTCACCTATAATCAACCAAAAATACCACTAATATCAAATGTCACCGGTACTGAAGTAGGTGCAGAAATAACCACTGCTGAATATTGGGTGGGTCATGTGCGTCAACCAGTAAGATTTGCTCAGAGTATGAAAACTCTAGAAAAGCAAGGATATGAAACATTCCTGGAAATTGGACCGAAACCAATATTGTTAGGCATGGGAAGGCAATGCGTAACAGAAGATGTGGGAGAATGGTTGCCATCATTGCGTCCAGGAGTGGATGAGTGGCAACAAATGCTCTCAAGCTTAGGAAAATTGTATGTAAAAGGAGTAAAAATAGATTGGTCAGGGTTTGACTCCGATTATAGTCGTCAGAAAGTAGTATTGCCCACATATCCATTCCAACGAGAACGTTATTGGATAGAAACCCAAAAAGCCCAACTACTCAATTGGCGAAAAACCCAAAATCAACATCCCCTACTCGGTGAAAAACTCCACCTAGCAGGAATAGAAAATCAAGACCGTTTTCAATCGTACCTAGCAGAAAAATCTCCAAGTTATCTCAGTGACCACAGAGTATTTGAAAAAGCACTATTCCCAGCTACAGGGTATCTAGAAATAGCATACTCAGCAGCCAAAGAACTATTCAGTTCACCCCAAGTAACAGTAACAGACGTATTCATAGTCAGAGGTTTAATTCTACCAGAAACAGAAACCAAAAGAATACAAACAGTCCTCACCCGCCAAGAAAATAATAACTATAAATTTGAAATATTCAGCACATCAGAAGCCGAAGAACAACAGAAACCCCAATGGACATTGCACATCCAAGGGAAAATATCCACTGACTCAGCTCCGACTCCAGAAGCCAAAATCAACCTAGAAAAATACAAGAGTGAATGTAATCAAGCAATAGACATTAAAGAGCATTACAAATACTTTAGAAACAATGGAATTGACTATGGCAGCAGTTTCCAAGGAATCAAACAACTGTGGAAAGGTCAAGGAAAAGCCCTAGCCGAGGTCTGCTTAAGTGAAGAATTAACAACACAAGTAGTAGACTATCACATACATCCAGCTCTATTAGACCTCTGCTTACAAATTACAATTCATACCAAACCAACAAAACCAACAGACAAAACATACCTACCAATAGGAATAGAAAAATGGAAATTGTCTAAATCTCCAGGAACAACAAGAGTTTGGGTGATAGCTGAAACCCCATCAGAAAGTAGCCTAATATCAAACACCAAACTGGTAGATGACCAAGGAACAATACTGGCCGAACTGCAAGGACTCAGGGGAAGAGAAACAACAGTATCAGAACTATTAAGAAGTCTACAACCAGACATCAATAATTGGTATTATCAAATCAACTGGCAAACCCAACCCCTGGCCAGCCCAGCATCTAAACTTACCACCCAAAAATGGTTAATCTTAGCAGAAGATACTCAAGTGCAACTATTAAAAGCCCTAGAAAAAAAAGGTCATCAGTGCATTCAAGTATCACCAGGAAAAAAATATCAACAACTAGGACCACAAAAATATCAAATAAATCCCACCAGTAGCCAAGAATTTCAACAACTACTACAAGAAAATCAAGGAATAACAGGAATAGTACACCTATGGGGAATCAAAAAACTTGAAAACAAAGACAACCTAGAACTAGAAACAATTCTTGCACAAAGTTGTGGCTCAGTGCTGCATCTAGTACAAGGAATTATCAAAAGTCAACCCGCCCAAAATCCCCAACTGTGGCTAATAACTCAAGGAACCCAGAACGTACTCTCAAATACAGAAGTCATCAACCCAGAATACGGAAGTTTATGGGCACTAGGACAAGTTATCACCCTAGAACACCCAGAATTAAAGTGTAAACGCATTGACTATGACCCCAACATAGAACCGACTCAAATAGCAGACTTCCTAGAAGCCGAACTATTATCACAAGAAGTAGAAGACCAAATAGCCATACGTCAAGGTCAACGTTACGTAGCCAGACTCGAACAAAAACAACAGGATGAGCAAGTCCAACCAGTGCAATTAAAACTGGCAGAATATGGAGTGATAGACAACCTTACATGGCAGCCAATGCAGCGTCGTACTCCAGAAGCTGACGAAATAGAAATCAAAGTAGCCACAGTAGGATTAAACTTCAGAGACGTACTCAACGCCCTAGGATTACTTAAAGACTACTACGCCCAAAACTTAGGAATTACAAGTGCAGAGCAACTCACATTCGGATTTGAATGTGCCGGAACAATATCCGCGGTAGGAGAAGAAGTATCACAGTGGCAGGTAGGAGACAAAGTGATAGCCACAATGGCGTCGGATGGGTTCAGTAGTTTTGTGACAACAAAAGCCACAAATATAATCCCTCTACCGGAAAAAATGAGTTTCCCAGAAGCAGCGACCCTACCCCTAACCTTCTTGACTGCCTACTACGGGTTGCAGCACCTAGCTCAAATCCAACCAGGAGAGCGGGTATTAATTCATGCAGCAGCAGGAGGTGTAGGACAAGCCGCAGTGCAAATAGCTCAACTAGCAGGAGCGGAAATCTTAGCCACAGCAAGTCCGAGTAAATGGGAATTTCTCAAATCCCTAGGAATTAAGCATGTGATGAACTCCCGCACCCTAGATTTTAGCCAAGAAATCATGGATCTCACAGGAGGAGAAGGAGTAGATGTAGTCCTCAATAGTCTCAATGGAGAGTACATACCCAAGAACTTGGAAGTATTAGCTCCAGGAGGCAGATTTGTGGAAATCGGCAAAATCGGAATTTGGGAGACAGAGCAAGTCAAAGAAAAGCGACCAGATGTCAGTTACTATCCCTATGATTTAGGAGAAGTAGCCCAAGAACAACCAGGTTTAATGGGTCAATTATTAGAGGAATTAACCAAGGAATGGAACCAAGGAAGACTCAAAGCCTTACCTTATAAAACTTTCTCCAGTACAGAAATTACGGCAGCCTTCCGATATATGCAGCAAGCCAAACATATAGGGAAGGTAGTGGTGGAAATGTCAGAAGTGAGCGCAACTCAAAAGTCAATTCAACCAGAAGCCAGTTATTTGATTACAGGAGGTTTAGGAGCTTTAGGCTTAGTAGTAGCTCAATGGATGGTTAAGGAAGGAGCCAAACATATAGTATTAATGGGGCGTAGTGGTCCTGGTGAAACAGCACAAAAAAACATAGAGGAGTTAGAAGCGGCAGGAGCTAAGGTGAGTGTGTTGTTAGGGGATGTTTCTGTGCCAGAGGATGTGGAGGAAATTTTCCAGCAGATGGGAGAGTCATTACCCCCACTCAAAGGTGTAATTCATACGGCCGGGGTATTGGATGATGGGTTACTGCAAAACATGAGTTGGCAGCAGTTTACTAAGGTTATGGCTCCCAAGGTGCAGGGTACTTGGTATTTGCATCAGCAAACCCAGGAATTAGAATTAGATTTCTTTGTTTGTTTCTCGTCTATAGCTTCAATGTTAGGGAATTCAGGTCAAGGAAATTATGCAGCAGCTAATGGGTTTATGGACACGTTAGCTAGTTATCGTCGTGGTATGGGTTTACCAGGATTAAGTATTAATTGGGGAGCGTGGGCAAAAGGAGGAATGGCAGCGCGTTTAGGGACTCAGCATCAGAGTCGTATGGAAAGTAGTGGAATGAGAACAATTCAGCCAGAGGAAGGGATGGTGGCATTGGAAAACTTGTTATCAAGGTCTCAAAGCCAAGTAGGAGTGTTTCCGGTGAATTGGTCACAGTTTTGGACACAAGTACCTGGTGTGGAGAAAATGCCATTGTTGTCAGGGTTGCTTTCAACTAAACCATCACTGCCTCAAAAATCAGGGTTTTTAGAACAATTAAAATTAGTTTCCTTCATGGAAGGAGAAAAGATATTAATTTCTTATCTCCAAAATGAAGTAGCTCGAGTATTAGGTATTAAAAATCATCTAGATATACACAAACCTTTAATTGAAATGGGATTGGACTCTCTAATGTCAATCGAGCTAAGACATAAAATTAAAAATGAGCTAGAAGTGGATGTTCCAATGACAAAATTTATCGAAGGAATCACCATTGCTGCTCTCTCAAATCAACTAAATCAACAACTGAATCAAAGCGATAGCACAGATAACATTAAAGAAAATAACTGGATAGAGGTAGAGCTATGAACTTAATTGAATTCTTACAAGACCTTTCCCTCAAAGGGGTAAAATTATGGACTGATGGAGGAAAGTTAAGAACTGGAGGTTCCCAAGAAGTACTGACCACTGATGTTATTGCCCAACTAAGGCAGTACAAATCAGAAATATTACGGTTACTAAAGGAAAATCCAGATATATGCCAAGTTTATCCCCTGTCTTATGGTCAAAAAGGTCTCTGGTTTTTGTGGCAGCTATCACCCCAGAGCCATAATTATAATCTGTCATTTGCGATTAGGATCTACTCCAAAGTAGATATAACTATTTGGCAACAAGTTTTTCAAGCTCTAAGGGAAAGGCATCCGTTGCTACGGAGTACATTCCCGAATTTGGGCGAACAACCAATCCAACAAATACATCAACATCAAGAGTTAGACTTCTTACAGATAGATGCTTCTAGTTGGAGTGAAGAGGAGTTAAATAAAAAGGTAGTTGCAGCTCACAGATATCCTTTTAACCTAGAAACAGAACAAGTGATGCGAGTTAGGTGGTTCACTTGCTCGGAAGCAAACCATATTATGTTACTGACAATACACCACATTGTTTTAGATGGTTGGTCATACAACTTAATTGCTCAAGAGCTGCCACAACTGTACGAATCTCAACTAAATGGGCTTGAGGTATCCCTACCACCACTACAGTATTCTTATCAAGATTATGTTAGTTGGCGACAGGAGTTAGTAGAAGGACCAGAAGGAGAACAACTATGGAGCTATTGGCAACAAAAATTGGGCGGAGAATTACCTGTATTGAATTTGCCCACAGATAGACCACGACCTCCTATACAGACTGATAATGGTGGCAGCTACTCCTTCAAGTTATCTCAAAAGCTGACTGAACAACTAAAGGAACTAGCTAAAACAGAGAGAGCAACTCTTTATATGACTCTGTTGGCTGCTTTTCAAGTACTTCTGTATCGTTACACAGGTCAAGAGGATATCTTGGTAGGATCGCCTACATATGGTGGTAGGACTAAAGAGGAGTTTGCCTCTATTGTTGGTTACTTCGTTGACGCAGTAGTGATGAGGGCAGATTTGTCAGGGAGTCTCTCTTTTAGAGATTTTCTATCTCAAGTCCGCCAAACAGTCATGGAAGCGTTAGATCATCAAGATTATCCCTTTGCTTTATTGGTAGAGAAGTTAAAGGTAGAACGTGACTCCAGTCGTTCCCCTCTTTTTCAGGCTTGCTTTCTACTGCAAAAATTCCTGGAATCTCAAGATCAACCAAAGGTGTTTTTTAGCACGGAAAAAACCTTGATGAAATGGGCCGGACTTGAAGTAGAAGCATTTGTACTAGATCAATATGAAGGTCAATATGATTTATTACTGGAAATGTATGAAGACGACTCATCTCTGGTTGGGTTCTTAAAATACAATGCTGACCTATTTGAGGAGCAAACTATTGCTCGAATGGTTGGTCATTTCCAGAACTTATTAGAAGGGATAGTGAACGATCCGCAGCAGAGAGTAACACTACTACCATTAATGACAGAGCCAGAGCTAGACCAAATACTGGTGGAGTGGAACAATACCAAAACAGATTATCCCAAAGATAAATGTATCCATCAGTTATTTGAGGAGCAGGTAGAGAAAAGCCCAGATGCAGTAGCAGTAGTATTTGAAGGACAATTGCTGAGCTACTCCCAATTAAATAGCAAAGCTAATCAACTAGCCCACCACTTGCAAACCTTGGGAGTCAAACCAGAAACGCTAGTGGGAATATGTGTAGAGCGCTCAGTGGAGATGGTAGTAGGAATACTCGCCATACTGAAAGCCGGAGGAGCTTATGTGCCATTAGACCCGAACTATCCCCAAGAACGCCTAGAGTATATGTTCACTGACTCCCTAGTGTCAGTATTACTAACTGAAGAACAATTATTAGCTCAACTCCCCCAAAATCAAGCCCAAGTAGTTTTTCTAGATAGAGATTGGGAAAAAATAGCAACTGAAACACCAGAAAAAGTAGAGAGTGAAGTCAGCCCCGAAAATTTAGCTTATGTAATTTATACATCAGGTTCCACAGGTAAACCGAAAGGAGTATTGGTAGAACACAAGGGACTGTGTAATCTGGCTACAGTTCAAATGCAAGGGTTTCAAGTTAACTTGAACAGCAGAGTGGTTCAGTTCGCATCATTAAGTTTCGATGCCTCCATCTCGGAAATAGTCATGGCTTTAGGTTCAGGAGCCAGTTTGTATATGGGCAGCCGAAATACCTTAATGCCAGGAGTGGGTATGAGTCAGTGGTTGCAGTCGAACAAAATCACCCATATCACCATACCCCCCTCAGCTCTGGCAGTGATGCCAAAAGAGGAATTACCTGATTTAAAGACCATAGTGGTAGCAGGAGAAGCTTGCCCACCAGAGCTAATATCCTACTGGTCTGTGGGGCGACAATTTGTGAACGCCTACGGACCAACAGAATCAACAGTATGTGCTACCATGGCCGAATGCTCGCCAGAGTCTTCTGTGCCATCCATAGGTAGGGCGATCGGCAATACTCAAATCTACATCCTAGACAGAAATTTACAACCAGTCCCCATCGGAGTACCTGGTGAAATTTATATCGGTGGTGTTGGTTTAGGTCGTGGCTATCTTAACCAACCTCAATTAACACAGGAAAAATTTATTTCCCATCCTTTGAGGAATTTAACCGAGGAGAGGCTTTACAAAACAGGAGATTCAGCTCGTTACTTACCGGATGGCAATATTGAGTTTCTTGGTCGCATAGATAATCAGGTGAAGATACGAGGTTTCCGAATTGAACCTGGAGAAGTTGAATCAATGCTCACGAGGCATCCCCAAGTCCAACAAGCTGTAGTAATTGACAGGGAAGATACTCCAGGGAACAAGCGGTTGGTAGCATACTTAGTTCCCGAACTAGAGTTTGAACAAAATGTCCAGGAGATGGAAAGCATAGAACTTTGGCCATCAATAGCAGAATACTATGTTTATGATGAGTTATTGTACTATGCGATGACTAATGACCATCGTCGAAACCAAAGTTATCAAGTGGCAATTAATCAACTTGTTAAAGATCGAGTAGTAGTAGAAATTGGGACAGGTAAGGATGCTATTTTGGCGAGATTTTGTGCACAAGCAGGAGCTAAGAAAATCTATGCTATTGAGAGAGACCAACAAACCAGTGAGTTAGCTAAAGCTAGCGTGGATAAGTTGGGATTATCGGCACAAATTGAAATCATACATGGAGATGCGACGACAGTTAACCTACCAGAGTTAGCAGATGTATGTGTTTCGGAAATTGTGGGAGCAATAGGCGGTTCTGAAGGAGCAGCAGTAATTATTAATAATGCCAGAAGGTTTTTGAAGCCAGATGGTGCAATGATTCCCGAAAGAAGTGTAACTAAGATTGCAGCAGTAACTCTTCCAGAACCGTTACTTAATCAACCCAGGTTTACAAAGGTTTCTGGTTATTATACCCAGAAAATATTTGAACAGGTTGGGTATCCTTTTGATTTACGAGTTTGTATTAAAGGATTTCCTCAAGCCAATTTACTTTCCAATCGAGAAATATTTGAGGATTTAGATTTTAATAAATCTTTAGATACAGATTTGACTCATCAAATTCAGTTAAGGATAGAAAAATCCGGCAGATTAGATGGTTTTCTGGTCTGGTTAAATTTGCATACTATTGAGGGTGAGTGTATAGATATTCTCGAACATGAGCATTGTTGGTTACCCGTTTATTTTCCAGTATTTGAGCCTGGTCTTGATGTGAGTGAAGGAGATGTGATTGAAGCTATTTGTAGCCGAAACCTTTGTGAAAATAATCTGAATCCAGATTATGCTATCCAAGGACGTATTATCAGGCAACAAGGAGAAGATATTGATTTTGAACACATTTCTTATCACTGGAAACAACAGTTTAAGCAAACTCCTTTTTATCAAAGGTTATTTGCAGAAAATGAAACAGTTAGCACTTCTAACTTACAAATAAAGGAAACCAAGAGCAAGGAACTGATACCACAGTTGAGAGAGTATCTGGAGTCGAGGTTGCCAGAGTATATGGTGCCATCAGGGTTAATGGTGTTGTCGCAACTGCCTCTGACTCCTAACGGTAAAGTAGACCGTAAGGCTTTGCCTGTCCCAGATATGGCTAGTAGTGTGTTAACGGAGTATGTAGCTCCAGAGACTGAGGCACAGAAGGTCTTAGCAGAGATTTGGGCCGAAGTGTTGGGAATAGAAAAGGTGGGAATACATGATAACTTCTTTGATTTGGGTGGTCATTCTTTGATGGCAACGAAGGTGGTGTCTCGGGTGCGACAAGTCCTCAATATAGAGTTCCCCCTCACAAAGCTATTTGAGAATTCCCAGCTAGTGAGTCTGGCTCAGGAAATAGAGGTATATTTAGCTCAAAGCCAGTCAGTAGAGACCCTAGCCATTCAACCAAGGGAGGAAAATGAAAATCCTCCCCCGTTATCATATGCACAACAAAGGCTATGGTTTCTAGAAAAACTGGCCTTGAGTAGCAACGCCTACAATATGCCATTGACCCTAAATCTAGTAGGTAAATTGGACTATGTAGCCCTAGAAAAAAGTCTCAATGAAATCATTGCTCGCCATGAAACCCTGAGAACCACTTTCAGTGAAATCAACGACACACCAGTACAAATAATTCAATCCCCCTTTGAATTAGAACTACCCATAATTGACCTAAGTGGGTTAACAGCATCTGAGCAAACCACCAAACTGCAACAACTACTCCAACAAGAAAATGAACAAACATTTAATCTAGAAGTAGACCCTCCCATACGGGCTCAGTTGTATCAACTAGGAACAACAGAACATATACTGCAAATCACATTACATCACATAGCAAGCGATGGTTGGTCACTGACAGTATTAACCAAAGAACTATCACCTATTTACACTGCCACATTGCACAACCAACCATCTCCATTACCAGAGTTACCCATACAATATGCGGACTTTGCAGTATGGCAAAGGAACTACTTACAAGGTGAAACCCTCGAAACCCAACTAAGTTACTGGAAGCAAAAGCTCCAAGACTTACCTCAACTACAACTACCCACAGACCATCCTCGACCCCCAGTTCAAACTTTTAATGGAGTAGGTATAGCCATAAATATACCAGCAGCACTAACATCAAAAGTTAAACAACTGAGCCAAAAGCAGGGGACAACCCTATTTATGACCCTGTTAGCAGCCTTCAAGATATTGCTATTTCGTTACAGTGGTCAAGAGAATATAGCAGTAGGTTCACCTATCGCCAACCGCAACCGGAGTGAAATAGAAGGGTTGATAGGTTTCTTTGTCAACTCA
>NZ_JAAHIG010000204.1:0-16198 GCF_010692305.1 Moorena sp. SIO4G3
AAGGGTGTATCTCACTTTTGTAAATTTTGCGTAGGGTGCGTTAGGGGTGGGCTCGCCCTGATTTTCTACCTCTTCGCCACCATTGAAATAGCCCACCCCGTAACGCACCACCGAGTCAAACAGCAAAAATGAGATGCACCCTGGGGAGATGGGGAGATGGGGAGATTTTTATTAAGTTCGTAGGGTGGGTTAGGTGCGGCCAGGATTTTGAGGAATTACCAATCAGTTTTTATCCGCACCGTAACCCACCTTCTTCAAATTTCGCCCCTGACTACTAACGCTTTGTAATTAATTAAACCCAACCAAGCTACTGCAAATGTTGGGTTGAGGTACGAAACCCAACCTACACGCTAAGGCGCACTTTATGCATGTTAAGAGTCTTTCCAACCAATGACTAATTTGGCGTACTTGATCTCTACTTCCATATCTATCTCTGGGTATTTTTCATCCAGTTCCATCAAGAATAGTACAAAGGAGCGGGATTGAAGCTTGGCAGAGATATCCTCGAAGACTTCACTGACCCAGAACAGCTCCTCTTGGTCACAGGCATTGAGTATAGCCTTAGCCGTTATAAGATCCGAACCAATTACCTCGGTTAATTTTTCCCAGTAATCGGTGACTCTGGGATCGTTTACGTGTAGTTGAATAATCTCTTTAAGGAGCCGCTTGACTTCTGCTATTTTGCTTTCCAGTAATTTAGGATTCTGGTTAGTCATTAGTTGGGAGTCTTTTTTAGATTTCTTTGATACTAGATTTTGAAGTGCGGAATGTAGATTCTGATCACCTTCAACAGTAAACCTTGGCCAAAAGGCCACGCTTGTGGCCTTCGGCCTCCGCTGCGCGAACGCGAACAACCTGCTAACCTTGGCTAAAAGGCCACGCTTGCGCGTTCAATATCCTAACCTTAAACCTTCTAACCTTCAACAGTAAACCTTGGCCAAAAGGCCACGCTTGCGCGTTCAACCTCCTAACTTTCTGCTAACCCTAAAAAAAATAGCCGTAGAAATAATTTCCACGGCTGGCTGAAATCCACAGTAAGTCGATTTCACTACTTATGTTATATGACTTTGTTCCATGACCAGTCCCATCATTATCCTACTTGATAAGACCTGGTCTTTTAGCTAGGGGGAAAACCCCCCAGCTGCTTAAAATCTTAATCCAGAATTAGGTACCTGGTCAAAGTACTAATCACTTCGCCAGGCATGCCACTCGGCTCCAGAGGAGTCCACTCATAAAGTTCTGCGTAGCCCTGGTTATACAGGGAATAGATGGTATTCATTACTGCTTTACGGGAGCCCTTTAACCTGTGCTCAACCGGTTCTTTCTTCCCGAAAAAAATCTGAGAAGTATCCCCCGGAATTAGATGCTCTGGATTATTGTATGGATTCGGAACAAAGTCTGTAAACATGATTAACAACTTCAATTAGTTTTTATATCATAATCATAACGATTATATTTTTAGTTGTCAAGAGATTTTATCATTTTTTTTGTAAGTTATCAGCTATCAACTACAGCGGTTTGCAATTCAGTGAGGTACAAATTTCTGGATTTTAGGGAACAGGGAACAGGGAACAGGGAATAGGGAATAGATAAGAGGAAAGAGGAAAGAGGGAAGAGGGAAAACAATCCTGTGTACCTGATAGTTATGCAAACCGCCGTATCAGATTTTGAATAAGGAATGTAGCGCGGATTGGGGGTTATATAAAGCTAAAAACCTTAGTTTTAGAGGTAATAAATGTTAAGCTATGCTCTGAAATAGCCGCTACGCTATCGCTTTTTTTTTATTTACTTTACCCTAAAGTAGTTATCATTTTTTTTAGTAACTTTTGGGGTGCATCTCACTGTATTTATGCCACCACTCATGGGGAGGGTATGACAATTACCCTTAATAAAAATCTCCCCATCTCCCCATCTCCCCATCTCCCCATCTCCCCATCTCCCTATCTCCCCATCTCCCTATTTCCCCACCCTCCCCTTTTTTTAGAAATATAAGATGCACCCTTCTCAAACCTAGTTATACTGATTACGTCCAGCCATCACACCACCATCTACATCCCAGACCGCACCAGTTACCCAACTCGCTTTCTCAGAAAGTAGATAAACCACAGCTTCAGCAACATCGGTAGGTTTTCCTACTCTGCCAATGGGATGGAAACTATTGAATCCTTCTAGGGCAGAATGGACTTGTTCTTTGGGGATGAAACCTTCGTAAATGGGAGTTTCTACTACCGCAGGAGATACCCCATTAACTCGAATATTATATTTTGCTAGTTCTATGGCTAAATGTTGGGTTAGGGAGTGTAAACCAGCTTTAGCCATAGAGTAGGCAGAAGACGGAGTAGCTTCTATGGCTTGTTTCGCCCACATCGAGCCAATATTAACGATTGCACCAGGTTTGCCATTATTAATCATATTTTTGACAATTGCCTGAGTGATGAAAAAGGTTGCTTTATTTATATCCAAATAGAGATCATAATCCTTTTCTTCATACTCAATGAACGGTTTAGGGAGAAACACTCCTGCTGAATTTACTAGTAATGTGGCATCACTATGATTGACATTTAAACGATCAATTAAATCATTTCTCATCTGTGGATCAGAGATATTAGCTAACTCACCCACTACCGTTCCATATTGACTAAGTTCCGTTACTGCTTCTTCCAGTTTAGGCTGACGTGAGCCAATTAAAACCGCAGCACCACCCTGCTGAAGAATTAATTGAGCAACCGCTTTACCCATACCACTTGTGCCACCAACAACAACGATTTTTTGTCCGGCAAATGCTTGTGACATGATTATCTCCTTAATTGATTGATAGATTGATTTGATTTTTATTACCTACTAGAAGGTAGACAAAGGAATAAAAAAAATTATTCCTTGATTAGCTGTGTAGGGTGCGTTAGGGACGGGCTCAACCTGATTTTATCGCTAGCCAGTATTAGAACAGTCCGTTCCGTAACGCACCACCGGGTCAAACTGATAGCTTCTCTTCCAGACATGCACCAGTAATCTGATCAAAAGCAGCACTACTATCTTCTGCAACACGGGCTAATAATTGCGCTCCTTGTAAAATGGAAAGTAGCATTTTTGCTTCCACCTCCACCGATTGGCTACACTGCCAAGCCTGGGTTTCACAGCCACGGTGCAATAGTCTAGCTAACCAAGATTCAGTGACAGAAAAGAAGCTTCTGATCTCTGCTTGGATTTCGGAATTTAAAACAGTCAAATCTGCTGTCAACATTCCACACAAACAAATTTTATTGTCTTGCAAACCATCTCGATAGAGATTCACAAACTCTCTCAATTGTGCTTGTGGTGTTGTTTCCTGTTGCTCAATCTCAACACATTTCCGTGCCAAGTTTTTTTGGTATCGTTTCACTAATTCCTTTACCAAATCATCCTTGGATGGAAAATGGTAATGGATACTAGCCTTACGGATACCTATTTCTTTGGCAATGTCGGCGTAACTAAAGGCACTATAGCCTCGGTTGCGCACCATGGATTGAGCTACATCTAGGATTTGTTGAGCAGTTTTCTGTTTCATGACTTTAGACTACCTACTACTAGGTAGGTTTGTCAAGTCTTTTTTTGAAAAGGGAGTAGGGAATCGGGAATCGGGAGTCGGGAATCGGAACAGATGTAGGGTGGGCAGTGGATCACACCGATTCATTTGTTTGCCATCCCCTGACTAAGCACTGCCCACCAACGGACTAATTGATGTTGGTGAGAATCGGGAATCGGGAATCGGGAATCGGGAATCGGAACAGATGTAGGGTGGGCAGTGGATCACACCGATTCAGTTGCTTGCCATCGCCTGACTACCCACTGCCCACCAACTGACTAGATGTAGGGTGGGCAGTGGATCACACCGATTCATTTGTTTGCCATCCCCTGACTAAGCACTGCCCACCAACGGACTAGTTGATGTTGGTGAGCAGAAACACCTCCAGATGGGATTTCCCCTAATGTTAAGAATTAATACAGCAATAGCAACACTTGGTCATACCAGTGGTATATTGACGCTACTTGAGATTTATGCTGTGAGTAAAGCTCAAATCGCCATTAAAATTCCTTCAACCCTTCTCCCATAACTCAATAGCTGCTAGGTTGAGCAAACTGGCAGGTCAAAGACTGATGTGATTGTTGGTGCGATCGCGCTTATACCTGGCTGTGTTGAAAACATTCCCATCACTCAGACAATGGCTTAATTTTAGACAAGGTTGTTGTAATGTGAGGGAATCAAATGTCAAGTCAGCTTATGCCAGGAGAAACTCCTAAGACTAACTCTGCTATATCAAAGTTAGAGTCTGCTATTCAACGTTATACTAATACACTGACTAAACTTGAAGACACTAGCTGGCCAGGGAGCATCCCATTTTGGCAAATATATCTTTTTAAGTGGGCGGTAAAATCACAATCATACAGCTTAATGCGGTATGTTTCTTCCAAAATGGGCTCCTCCCGCTCGCCATCAAAACAAATAGTTCTAGAAGTTTTGACTGCTCGTGATACAGTTCAAGCCGAATTAAGCAATCAATCACAGATTCCTATAGGAAGCTTGATTAAAGTTAACGATCTAGATAACCGATTAAAGAAAGAGACTAATAAGATTACCACAGTAGTAGATCTAACTGAATGGCATTCTATTTTGAACCCTAAAGTAGAAGCTTGGTGGTGGTTCTTCAAACCTCCAAAGCATCGATGGGATTATCTGGACTGGCTATGGAAAATACTGACCGTTGTATTTCTAACATCGTCGTTGAGTTTAACCGTAGACATTTCCTCACGCTTTCTGAGTGGTGGACCAGATACCTTAGGGGCTTTTGTTACTGCTACTCAGAGCGTCCTAACACTATTGGCTGGTAGAAGCGCTCTAACCAAACCTGGACAGGATTCAATCAAACGTGCTCTTACCCGTTTGAATATTCCTAAATATTTTTGGGAAGAAGTAAGTTGTGGCATTGCCTTCAGTCTTTTCCTCATTTCTGTTACCGTTCGTTTGTCGTTACCTCAGATTGCTGTTTTTTATAAAAATCTTGGTGATCGATACATTGTTGAAAAGAGTCCTCCGGAATTTGCTTCAGCCATATCAAGCTACAAACGAGCACTAGTCCTTAATCCTGACTATGTTGAACCTCATCATCAATTAGGAGTAGTTTATGAGAAACTACAAGACAAGGAAAAGGCGATCGCTGAATACAAAATTGCTGTACAAGATGACTTGGACTCTGCTTATAATAACTTAGGTAGAATTTATATTCTCGATAAAAAATATTATCAAGCTACTTCCTTGTTACTAATAGGTCTATACGTAAATGAGAAAAAACTAAATGAGAAAAAACTAAATGATAATGATAAATTATTGAGGTACTATTTGCTTAAAAACCTGGGGTGGGCTCGGCTAAAACAAAATCGCTACGCTGAGGCAAAACGTTATCTCCAGAATGCTATTAATTTAGAGAATAAAAAGGCACCAGCTTACTGTTTACTAGCCCAGGTACTAGAAGAAGCAGGTGACAATAATACTGCAATAATTATGAAGAATTGGGAATATTGTCTTGAATATGCCTCCTATTATAATATAGATGAGGACAAATGGATTGGCCAAGCTAGACAGCGCTTAGAAACTGGGTTAAATAAACAGTTGCCCAATAAACAATGAAAAACATAGTAGCTGCTTTGACAATCCTTGGTATTACCGTTGCACAAGGTTTTACAAATCAAGTTATTGCCGATGAATTACCTGTAGGAACTGTGGACACAGCTCAGGGAGTGGGTAATATCTTCCGCTTACCTGAAAACGTTTCCATTCCTGTATCAATAGGTGAAGAACTTTATCGTGGTGACTTCCTAAGAATAGATAAGGGAGCTTATGTAGTCATTGAGTGCCACAACAAGAACAAATGGACTATACCTGAAGGTATTTTGGTGGGCGTGAATAATGGTTGTGAACGACCAATCAACCCATTTAGCGAAAACCCTCTGGAGAAGGGTCGCTTCTACCGTGCTGATGATGGTCTTGGTCCATTTGGTCCTGGCAGGAATGCTGGTACTGGTTCCAGGTAGCCCGAGCTTTCCAAAGTGGGAACTTAGGATATAGCGCAGGATTTCGTCAAGTATTGATTACAGAGACAAGTTGATGTTGGTGAGCAGTGGTTAACACCCATTCATTTGCTGGGAAAGCGGGTTCCTAGCCACTGCCCAGCATCCCAGGGAAAACCGTGCTAGCCATAAACCAGCCTAAGGATTTTATCTTAAGATTCCCCTTTCCGGTCTGCTTGTGACCAAGTCAGTAACGCCTAAATTCAAGCCACATCGGCACTGAAAAGTTCCAATTGCTTGGGTTTGGTAGCACTGACTTCTACTTTGTTGAGAGCACATACAATAGACCGTCCAACATGGCGAGAGACTGCTGGAGGAAGTGCATTCCCAATTTGACGATACTGGGCAGTTTTTCCTCCTACAAACTCCCAGTCATCGGGAAAGTTTTGTAGCCGAGCCGCCATGCGCAGGGTTAATCGGGGCAATGCATCAATCGGGGTTTGGGAACTGGGCGGAGAATTGGCAATGCCTTTACCATCGACTCCCAGTTCTGCCCACTTTTTCTTGGCTCGTGTCGGGCCAAGGTCAGCCCCGCCATGCTTCTTGGAGCCACCAACTAATGTGGGAGCGATCGCTTGTGCTTTACTCATCCATGCCTCTGCCCCAGGCCAACCGTCAGAACTCATCAAATCTCCAATCGTGTTAGCGACAGTTGGAGGTTCAGGAATAGGTTCAGGCCATTCAAAAAAAGGGAGATACTCTTTTCTGAGGGCAACCAAAATAAACCGAGGACGGAGTTGGGGCACACTATAATCCGATGCATTCAGTACCCGCCACTGCATGATCATACCCATCTTCCGAAACTCAGAATTTAATGCCGTTCGGTAGTCAGCAAACTTCTTACTGGAAAAGCCTCGCACATTTTCCAACAGTACAGCTTTGGGTTGTACCTGATGAATTAACCGTAGGGCATCCGGAAATAAATCACGCTCATCATTCCCCCCCTTTTGCTGCCCCGCAATCGAGAAGGGAGGGCACGGAACCCCTGCTGCAAAAAGGTCTACATTTTCATAGGAAGAGCAGTTTAAGCTGCGGACATCACACAATTGGGGGTTCCAGCCAGAACGATTCTTCAGAAGCGTTGCATGGGCATACTTGTCATTATCAAACACGACCAGGTGCTTAAAGCCAGCCTGTTCTAAGCCCAATGCCATTCCCCCAGCACCCGCACAAATTTCAATAGCAGTTAACTGTTGTGTCACCTCTGCCTCCAGTTATTGTTCAGATCTTGGGTTCAGCTAAGAGCGTTCGCGTAGCGTGACCTACGGTCAATCGCATCCGTGAAGGACTAACCCTAAATGTACAGTACACGTTACACTTGTACGAGCTTTATGAAGGTTAAACAATTTGGACGCCAAACTCGAAAAGCTCTTTAGCACCCTTGATTCTATCAAAAACTTTGAATCCCGCTATGGCAAAGTAATTCGAGATGCGATGGATTACGTTATTGATGGTGAACGAATGGGGCGCACTCGACTTGCAGAAGTAGAGAAAGCGGAGAAAACGATTTTCGGAATCAAAGTAGAAGCTTATCTGCGTCATGAGTTTAGATGGAAAAGAGGAAGCAAATTAGATTTCTACTTGATTGACATTGAATTTGATTCAAAAGCAACAATTGGGAAAACGTGGATGATACCTCCTGAAGCAATTGGGGAAATATGCCTCCTGACACGCATCAATGAAGACGAGATGTTTTTCCAAGCAGGGCTTCTGAGAGCCAACCCAGATATGTTGACTAAAGGTAGCAACCAAGACAAGAAAAAAAGTGTTTCCGCTGTGGGTAAGCAACACATTAAATGGCTTATACCAAACGGGGAAATACCAACCTAAACAGGCAAGGGGTCTCCCGTTATACCCGGAGGGTTAGCGGGAGACGGGGCGTATAAAGTGCGGAAGCAGGTTCCGCACACAGCCCCTTGGGAATTGCCTGACGGGGTATCAAGGTTGCTGGACATAACTCTTTAATTGCTCAATCGTCACTCCGCCACAAGAAGCCATAAAATAAGATCCTGTCGGTGAAAACTTTCTTGTCTCCATAAAACCGTCTCAAGTAATTATAAAATTCTTGACGAACTAACCTACTGGTTACAGTCTTTACGTTTGCTATCAACTTGACTGGAGCGACTTTGGGGTTAAGGTCAACAAGCAAGTGAATATGGTCTTTCTCTCCGTTAAACTCTATTAAATTGCAATCCCATTTAACACAAGTGTCAGAGCAGATTTGTTTCAATCTAATCAAGATTTGCTACGATAGATATGACTTGACGTCTGTATTTGGTCACTAGTACAATATGTACAGTGAAACAATAAACCGACCTATTATTCTTTGTATAGTTGCTTTTAATAATTCGATAAATGCTACAATAAAACCATGATACTCACTTATTGCTACAAAATCAAACCCAGCCCTGAGCAAATAACCACAATGGAAAAGTGGCTTGAATTGCTTCGCCGCCATTGGAATTATGCTTTAGGACAACGGCTTGATTGGCTCAATCGGACTCGTTGTTCGATTGACAGATGTAGTTTAATCAGTGAACCAATTGGTGAAATTCCAGAAACGGTCAATTATTACACTCAGCAGACAGCTCTTAAAGAAACCAAGCGACTGTTTCCTGAGTACAAAAAAATTTATGCAGAGACTCAACAAGTAAATTTGCAGCGTCTTAATAAGGCGTGGGATAGGTGGCGGAAGCCTGATGAAGCAGGCAAACGTGGAGGCAGACCTCGGTTCAAAAAGGCTGGAGAACTTAGATCGTTTGTATTTCCTAGGATCAATAGTTTAAAGGCGGGAGCGCACCTGGTTGGTGGGATTTTAAAGCTAAGCCGAATTGGGTCAATGCCTGTCGTAATGCACCGACCATTGCCCGTAGGGTTCACCCTTAAGCAATGCACTATCGTCAAAAAGGCCGATGGTTGGTATTGCTGTATCTCAATCAAAGATGATGCAGTGCCCGAGCTTTTGCCTATTGATTCTGTCAAGTCTGCCGTCGGAATTGATGTTGGGCTAGAAAAGTTTTTGACTACTTCCGATGGCGAGGCAATACCTATACCGCAGTTTTATCGGAGAGCTCAAGATAAGCTAGCTCAAGCTCAAAGAGTAATGTCGCGCCGTGTCAAAGGCTCTAATAACTGGAAAAAAGCCAAGCACAAAGTGGCTCTGATGCACCTTCATCTAACTCGTTGCCGAAAAGAGTTTCATTATCAGGTTGCTCATTGGCTGTGTAGCAAATACGATCTAATCTCTCACGAGAAATTAAACATAAAAGGACTTGCTCGAACTAAATTAGCAAAATCAATACACGATGCAGCTTGGGGAGCTTTTTTGGAAATATTACAAGCAGTGGCGGTCAAACGCGGCTTGTTAGCCCAGGAAGTCAACCCACGAGGTACAAGTATTGAATGCTTTAATTGCGGTTCCAGGGTTGAAAAAAGTTTAAGCGATTCGGCGAAGCCGACGCTGCGCGAACGCATTCATTGCTGTTCTAGCTGTAATGTCAAGATTGACCGCGATTGGAACAGTGGTATTAACATCTTAAATCGTGGATTATTGGCGGTTGGACTGCCGCTCAATGGCTGTGGTAAATCAATACAGGATATTGTTCGCGCAAGCGGAGGCCGTAGGCCACGCTACGCGAACGGCTCCGCCGAGGAACAGCAAGTCTCATTTGTGAATTTGAGAAGCCCACATCATAATCTTTGATTTGATGTGGGAGTAGTCACAACTCTCTGATTTATAACTAATATCATCTCCGGGGGTAGTGATTGAAAACACTTTTATATGCTGGTGATAGAAGTTTTGGAACACCTAAAGATGTGCTGGGGTCTTCCGTTTGAGGGGATAAAGGGACAAGGCTACTAATCCAAGCTACTATTTGCTTTTTTTTGATCACTCATCGTATCTTTTGCTGTAGCTATACATCTCTATATCGGTAGCCACAGCAAAATTTACTTTTTTTTTTGGTAAATGTAGGATAGGCAGTGCATCACACCAATTCAGTTGCTTGCCATCCCCTGACTAAGCACTGCCCACCAACAGACTAGTTGATGTTGGTTAGCAGAAACACCTCCAGACGGGATTTCCCATAATGTTAAGAATTAATACAGCAATAGCAACACTTAGTCATACAAATGGTATCGAATAAAATTTAGATTTATGCTGTGACTAAACCTCAAATCGCCATTAGAATTCCTCCAAGGGTTTTCCGATCACTCAATAGCTGCTAGGTTGAGCAAACTGGCAGGTCAAAGACTGATGTGATTGTTGATGCGATCGCGCTTATACCTGGCTGCACTGAAAACAATAGAAAAAGAATTTTCAGGTAGTATCTGGAATTCCTTCGCAAAGCCTGGTAGTAACACATAGATAACCAATGAACACTACCGATTGCTGATGAAGTATCTTCGACCTCGAAGGGCTTGCGAAATCCTCGGAGTATCAGAGAAAACCCTAAGGAATTGAGAGCAAGCAGGAAAAATTAAAGCCAAATGTATCTGAAAAGATTCCCATCACTCAGATAATGGCTGAATTTGAGACAAGGTTGGTGCAACGAAAGGCTGAAATTAGAGGGAAATCAGATGTCAAGTAAGCTTATTCTAGAAGAAACTCCTAACACTAACTCTGCTATATCAGAGTTAGAGTCTGCTATTCAACGTTATACTCATGCACTTACTACACTTGAAGATACTAGCTCGCCATCAAAAGAAACAGTTCTAGAAGTTTTGACTGCTCGTGATACAGTTCAAGCAGAATTAACCAATCAATCACAGATTCCTACAGGAAGCTTGATTAAGGTTAACGATCTAGATCACCGATTAAAGCAAGAGACTAATAAGATTACCACAGTAGATCTAACTGAATGGCATGCTATTTTCAACCCTAACGTAGACGCTTGGTGGTGGTTCCTCAAACCTCCAAAGCATCGATGGGATAATCTGGATTGGCTATGGAAAATTCTGACAATTGTATTTCTCATATTGTCTTTGAGCTTAACCGTAGACATTGCCTCACGCTTTCTGAGTGGTGGACCAGATAGCTTAGGGGCTTTTGTTGCTGCTACTCAGAGCGTCCTGACAATATTTGCTGGTAGAACCGCTTTCACAAAAACTGGACAGGAGTCAATCAAACGTGCTCTTACCCGTTTGAAGATTCCTCACTATTTTTGGGAAGAAGTAAGTTGTGGCATTGCCTTCAGTCTTTTACTAATTTCTGTTACCGTTCGTTTGTTGTTACCTCAGATTGCTATTGTTTATGAAAATATTGGTGATGGATACAATAACAATAACAAGAATACTCCGGAATTGGCTGCCGCCATATCAAGCAACGAACGAGCACTCCTCCTGAATCCTGACTACGTTGAACCTCATTATAACTTAGGAGAACTTTATGAGAAACTACAAGACAAGAAAAAGGCTTTAGATGAATACCAAATTGCTGTCGAAGATGACTTTGAACGTGCTTATAATAAATTAGGAAGAATGTATATTATTGACGAAAAATATTATAAGGCTAGTTCTTTGTTACTAAGAGGTATAGAACTAAATAATGAGAGCGAAAATGAGACTGATAATACTGTAAATCCAGTCATATCCAAATTATTGAAAAAACTGGGGTTGAATTCGATAAAACAAAATACCTCTACCGACGATGAGAAAGTGAAATACAATTTGCGGAAAAACCTGGGGTGGGCTCGGCTAAAACAAGAGCGCTATGCTGAGGCAAAACGATATCTCAAGGATGCTATTAAGTTAGATAATAAAAAGGCACCAGCTTACTGTTTGCTAGCGCAGGTATTACAAGCAGAAAAAAACGAAGCAGGTAAAACAAACACGGAAATAACGAATAATTGGATATATTGCCTTGCATATGCCTCCTCTTATAATATAGATGAAGACCAATGGATTAAGGAAGCTAGACAGTACTTAGAAACTCACTTAAATCTAGGGAAGAATCAAGTTATTCCCGATGAATTACATCTAGAAACTGTGGAGATAGGAACTGTGAAGACAGCTGAGGGAGTGGGTGAGAGCATCCTCTTACGTGGTAAAAGGGATCCCATTGCTGTATCCAAAGATGAACCGCTTTATTCTGGTGACTTACTAAGAATAGATAAGGGAGCTGATGTAGTTATTAATTGCGACTACAACAACAACAAAAAGAATCACAAATGGCATATACCTGAAGGTATTTGGGTGGGCGTCAATAATGGTTGTCGGCAACCTAAATCCATTGAGTAAATCTATCATTTAGATGTAGGGTGGGCAGTGCATCACACCGAGTCATGTGCTTGCCATCGCCAAAGTACCCACTGCCCACCCTACAATTAATCTGAGCTGACTTTTTACCTCAATAGGGAACGCGCACCAAAAGAGCGATCGCATTCAACAGACCTAATAACCTTGGCCTTTTGGCCACGCTACGCGAATAACCTTCTGGTGCGTTACGGGGCGAGCTTTACCAACACTTGCTACGAGGTTGAATATGATGGCAAGCCCACCCCTAACGCACCCTACGCCTGCATTCTAAATTCTAAATTCTACATTCTACATTCTTCCTTCAACCATCCAAATCCCCTTCCATCACAGCTGCGATCGCATGTTTAGCATTATCCTGGAATTCCTTGAAATTCACTTTACCTAGGAACCAAATTGCTACTATCATCCCTGCGGATTGGAGAGCAAACACGACACCATAAGCCAAGACTGGGGTAGTGAAAATTGCTCTACCTACATCAAGGATCACACCACCGCTGGCTACTGCTATGCCTCGTGCCATGGCTTGCGCTAATCCCCATGCCCCCACAAAGGTGCCAGCCGCTTCTGCTGCGGTTAGGTCTAACATCAAACTGAGAGCTCCTGTGGTAGCGATACCAGCAGAGAAACCAAATAAGAGTAAGGTTCCCTGGAATAGCTGAGCATTTCCGGTAAATCCTGACATAATAATCAAGATAAAGCAGATAGATACTCCTAGACAGCCTAATTGAGTGGTTTTGCGCTTACCCAAATTGGGAATGAGGAAAAACCCAGTCGCGCTCAAGCTCATCAACATCCCAATCCCCCAGTAGCTATTCAGTAGAGAGGTTTCAGGAATTGACATATTAAAGACTTCTCCCCCATAGGGTTCTAGCACCGCTTCCTGGAGAAATAGGCTGATGGTCATGATCACCAAAAAGGTGAAAAACAGTCCAGTTTGGGGACTAGCCGTTAATAGTTTTAGGGATTGGCCCAAGGTAATCTGGTCTTCGCGATTCGCTAGGATAGAACGGGAAGAATAGCGCGAGTATTTTTTCTCGATTCCAAAGGTGGCTAATACCGCTAGCCCGAACACCATTAAGGGTACGAAGAAAAACAGCCCAGTAATTGATGAGCGCAATACTTCCAGGGATGTATCAATATTATCTAATCCCTTCAGCAAAATTTTGCTACTGATGCCGCCAATGGCAATACCTACAGTCATCATTGACCAGATAATACCGATTAATTTCCCACGGTTATCTTCATCAGAAATATCCACTAATAAGGTAAAAAAGGTAGTGGAACTCATACTCACAGCCATACCGTAGAGAGCAAAAATTAGAGCCCCAAGAGCAACCCAACTATAAGCTGGAATTGACCATGTCCAACCTCCAGCCCCTTCGACGAGATTACCCAATTGCCAGGTGATTTGTACCGCTAAGGATAGGATAATCATAAATAACCCGCTTCCCATCCAGACGTAACCAGTACGGTGATATCCAAAGACGGGTTTAGTATCCGAGAGCTGACCAAACCATACCCGGGCTGGGGCAACAAACAGCGAGATGGCTAGGATGCCCCCAGTAATTGAGGCTGGAATACCTAGCTCGTCGATCATCACTCGGTTGAGCACTCCTAGGGTAAGCACTGCCAAAATCCCTAATCCCATCTGGAACATACCAAGCCGGAACATGGTAAATAGATTAATCTTGGGAAGTGTTTGGTGCTTTGCTAAGGAGGGAGGCTCAGACTTGACTACATTACTGGTTTTCATCGGTAGAGTTTCAGTTTATAAGTGTCGGGAATCGGGAATCGGGAATCGGGAATCGGGAATAGTAGGAAAGAGATCCGAGGATTGTTTGGTGTTATAGCGCTACGCCCAAGGCAAAAGGCAAGAGGCAAGAGGCAAAAGTTGACTACAACAGCTTTTGCGGCTTGTATCAATGTCAAACACTTTAATGCGTAGTGCTATATGAGAAATTAGCATTGGGTTTCATGATCGATTTGCATATGCTATAGGTAAATGCTATAGCGAAATGGCTTAAATCAAATCGCTCAATGGGTTAGCTTAATGGAAGCTTGATGGGATTGGCCTTGGCCAAAAGGCCACGCGGGGCGCGTTTGGCCACGCTACGCGAACGCTTTCTTGGTTAGCTTAATAGAATAGGGATAGCAATTGATGTAATTGTGTTTACCAACTCAAGGCACCAATAATTGCTCAAACCTTTACCTGACAAGCTTTTCAATTCCCTGATCCGAAGAAGCAAATTTTTCTGTTCTCTGTACCTAGCGCTATAAATGCGATTGGCCGTAGGCCACGCTACGCGAACACTTTCATCGGATAGGGACATCGGATCGATAAATGCGATTGGCCTTGGCCAAAAGGCCACGCTACGGGAATGGCCACGCTACGCGATCGCTCCCGATTCCCGACTCCCGATTCCCGACTCCCGATTCCCGACTCCCAAACCAGATGTAAAAAACCTACCCCTGTGAGCCCCGTTACAATCTTCGCGCGGGCAGGATGCCCACTCTACTGCTAACCCTCTCAACATCTCAAGGCATCCATTCCAACCCAATCCCCACCCGACTATCCTTATTTTCGATAGAATTCTGTTTCTCAATATCCGTAGCAAGCCGCAAATTGGGAGTAATGGCATAACCAAAGGAAAGCTTGCTTATCCCGACCTCATCACTACTGCCAATAGACACAAAACTCTGAGTGAAGGAAATATCAGCGGCACCAGTCCGAGACAAAACCAATAGCAACCGCGCTCCCACATTTACCCCATCGGTAGAGTAACCATCAGTCTCCAAATTGCGATAACCCACCATCGGAGCAACATTGAAATAACTCCCTAAGGGCAGCAAATAATACCGCAAATCTACCCCAAAGGTTTCTCGCTCACCATTAAACGAAGCCTGATAATCCCCACTCACCGTCAAGCCAGAATTACCAATAAACACATCTTCTACTCCCACATTCACCCCTGCTGCTTGTCCATTAGAGGGAAACTGGGAGTAACCGAACCGCAACCGAGTGCGAAAACTGGGTTGATGGCGAATATCCTGCCAAACATCCGGCACCTCCTCTAGCCAACGCTGTAGCACCGGACTGCCTTCGATTACCTCTGGACTTAAATCCAACTCCTGGGCTGCTGAATTACCAGGAGGATCAGACTGGGGGGACTCTGGTAACTTATCTGGAGTAGGCTGAGGCGGATTGCCCTGGGTTTCCTCTTGGTTGCCTGTAGTCGAGTCCGGTACTGGCACCGTTTGACTCCCAGCTCGGTAAGCAACTGTGAAGGTAAAGGTTAGTCCCAGTAATCCCGTTTTTAGATACTTAAGTCCCAAATTTTTTAACACTCAACAATAAAAAATACACTAACAGAACTGACGCACCTATACCGATAAAACTTCTGTCATTCTTGTATCATTTCCGGATCTAAGGGAATAGGGAGGGAATAGGGAGTAGGGAACAGGGAATAGGGAATAGGGAATAGGGAGTAGGGAGTAGGGAGTAGGGAATAGGGAGTAGGGAGCAGGGAGCAGGGAGTAGGGAGCAGGGAGCAGGGAGCAGGGAGCAGAGGGAGAGGGTTTTACGGTTTGTTTTTTAACGGAATAAAATTCAATTTAAATGCACAACAGGTTAAGTATTAGAAACGCTATAATTACCCTTACTAAAAATCTGCCCCATCTCCCCATCTCCCTATCTCCCTATCTCCCCATCTCCCTATCTCCCCATCTCCCTATCTCCCCATCTCCCCATCTCCCCATCTCCCCATCTCCCTATCTCCCCACACTCCCCTCTCTTTCCCTGTTCCCTGTTCCCTGTTCCCTGTTCCCGATTCCCGACTCCCAG
>NZ_JAAHIG010000205.1:0-16110 GCF_010692305.1 Moorena sp. SIO4G3
ATCTCCCTATCTCCCTATCTCCCCATCTCCCCATCTCCCCATCTCCCCATCTCCCCATCTCCCCATCTCCCTATCTCCCCATCTCCCCATCTCCCTATCTCCCCACACTTAAAGAAAACCTAAATTTCTGTCCATCCCTCGACTGTAGCCATCAAAATATTAACCAGAGGATGATCTATAGCTTCCTTGAAAGCTTCTACTCCTCCTGCTTTCAGGGCATTGATTACCTTGGCTTTTAGGGTTGGGTTAGTCTCAATTTGGTCAATAACTTCTCCTACAACTATCATCTTCTCTTTGTTGGTTGTCGTGGGATTACTCTGGGATAGTTGGTTTAGCAGTTGCTGGATTTCTGCTGCTGCTTCGGCTAGGCTTTTGGTTTGCTCTGATGTAAAATTATTAGTGTTGACTTGTCTAGCATTGTCGTTGAAAACATTAAAATTATTAGGATTATTAGCTTGGCTTTGATCTATATCTAGATTATCTATATTAAAATTACGGGCATTATCTGACATATCACTCTCCGCTTTAGCGGTATTTGTAAGATTGATTATTGGGTTGGATGACTGATGGCTAGTCAAAGCAGCTCTAACAAATTCCTTATAATCTTGATTATGAATTCTTTCCGCCTCTAGCAGAGCAGTTTGTTTCGCTGCTTCCAACCTAGCTTCATAAACTGCAAAAAATTGTCTTTCAAATTTACCTTTATCTGTTCCTTCTGGCACTTCTAAGGTAAGTAAAACATCATTGCCTTTCTTCTCAATCGCTTGAATCGAATCACTAGTAATTGCAGGATTTTCTGCCATTAATTTTTGAACGGCTTCACAAAATGCTTCTGGATTAACACCATTACGCAGCAGAATCTGCACCGTATTGATAATCTTCTTATAGAGCTTTTCAAAATCCCCTGGTTGGAAAACCCGGTCAGGATCATGGGGACGACGCTCTCGATTTCCTTGAGGATTGGGCTTTTCTAGTAAAAAGACATACTGACAATCAATATTAGTTAACGTAGTTGTTGAGTCAATATTCCACGCTTCTAAACAAGCTCCGGTTAAATAAGAATGAGTAAAATTAGTACCAACTGCTTGAGCTTCAGTTAAATTAGCCCATTCTAAATTAGCCTTCTCTAAGGTGGCTTCGCTAATATCAGCACATTTTAAATTAGCCTTATTTAAATTAGCTCCTCTTAAATTGGCACCTCTGAGATTACCATCCACATAAGACTTATTGTAACCATTACCACTAACCAATAACTCTCTGACAGCCGTATCAGCTAAGATAGTTTTACCTGGTCTAGCTCGGTCAAGTTTAATAGTATTTTTCCAACAAGTACGAGTAAGCGTAGCTTCTCTTAAATCTGTACTTTTGAGGGTAGCTCCGGTAAAATCGGCATCAGTTAGGTCAGCGTTGTAAAAACTGGTACCTCCTGTAGCAGCAAAGGCGATCGCAATAGTACGAATCCAGGCATCTCGGGGGTTCCCTTTTAGAGCACGCCAGCCCAGGTAAGCACCAAGTAATGCTCCGGCAAAGGCTCCGGCTACCGCTACGGCTGGGAGTCCTTTTAAGTCTAACGCTAAGGCTCCAGCTACAGCAAAGGCTCCGGCTACCGATACCGCTACCGATACCGCTACTGGTCCGGCTACGGCTACCGCTCCGGCAAAGGCTACGGTGAAGGCTGCGGCTACGGCAAAGGCTCCGGCTCCGGCTACGAATCCGGCTCCCGCTACGCTTCCGACTCCGGCTCTGGCTCTAGCTACCGTTACTCCTACGGCAAAGGCTACCGCTACCGCTACCGCGAATGCTCCTCCGATACCTTGACGAAGGATTACAGCAAATAACACAATTATTACCACCAACGCTATCCAGCCTACGACTTGCTCCGCTACGTCGTTAGACTCAACTATTAACCCTACTAATACCCCAGCAAATAAGCAGACAAGTCCTGATAGTCCTGACGTTATCCATGAAACCAACAGAAGAACAAATACCCACCGTTTTTGTAATCCAGCCTTGGTCTTAAAGAAGTTAGTTCCGCTTAGATTAGTATTCTTAAAGTTTGCTCCTCGAATATCAGCTTCACTAAAATCTGCTCCTGAAAGGTCTTTTCCTTGGAATGACTGACCTTTGAGATTTAACCTTCGGAAATCCCTTTCTCCATTCTTATATTTGGTTAGAACTTCATTAGCTTTCATTGAGTGGTAGTAATATAGTCAGCGGTCAGCTATCAGTTATCAGTTATCAGCTTTTGAATAAAACAAGTTGACCACTGACCTTAAGTATTAATAATTAGATGATTTTTGCTGATTAATTAATTTAGATGTATTTACCCTGACTCAGCGATTAGACTCCCTGAGGAAAAGTGAAGGAAAAGATTTTTAATTATAAACTGCTCTCAGTGTATTTACTGAGGATTATATCATATTTCTGACCGAAGCAAATTAAGAAACTTTAAAAGTATAGCGCTATAACCAGCTATCAGCTTTCAGCTATCAGCTTTCAGTTTACGGCTGACGGCTGACGGCTGACAGCTGACGGCTGATAACTGATAGCTCACCTTAGCTCTGTCTAGCCAAGTCAAGTTTACTAGTATTATCCAAACTAGTACCAGTAAGATTAGCCTTTCTTAAATCTGTACTTTTGAGGGTAGCTCCCGTAAAATCAGCATCGGTTAGGTCAGCATTGTAAAAACTAGTACCCCCTGTAGCCGCAAATGCGATCGCATTCTTCCGAATCCAGGCATCTCGGGGGTCCCCTTTTAGAGCACGCCAGCCCAGGTAAGCACCAAGTAATACTAAGACTAAGGCTACAGCTATGGCTACGGCTATGTTTACAGCTCCGCTTAATCGGAAGGCGATGGCGCTGGCGCTGGCGCTGGTGATGAAGAGGCTAACGACCCTGGCCCTGGCCCTGGCGCTGGTTCTGGCGCTGGCGCTGGTGATGGCAACGGCGTAGATGCTGGCGATTACAATCGGGCAGGCGAAGCTGCTGAAGCTGCCGCTGTCGATGGCAACGGTGCTGACAGCACCGATAACACAGACGATACCGAGGACGGCTCCTGCTCCCATACCTTTACGCAGGATAACAATATATACTATAATTACACAAACCAAAGCTATCCAGCCGGAGACTTGGTTATCTAAGTTGTCAAAGATAAACGCTACTACTCCCCCACCAAGGAAGGAGAGAATTCCTGATAGTCCTGACACTATCCAGGAAACTAACATAAGAACAGTTACCCACCGTTGCTGTAATCCAGCCTTCGCCTTACAGAAGTTAGTTTCGGTTAGAGTAGCATTCTTAAAGTTAGCGCCTCGAATATCAGCTTCACTAAAATCTGCTCCTGAAAGGTCTTGCCCCTGAAATGACTGACCTCTGAGATTTAACCTTCGGAAATCCCTTTCTCCTTTTGCATATCTGGTTAGAACTTCATTAGCTTCCATTAGTGGTAGTAACATAGTAAGCTATCAGTTATGAGCATTCAGCCTTCAGCATTCAGCCTTCAGCATTCAGCTTTTGAATAAAACAAGCTGATAACTAAGAGCTGACGGCTGACGGCTGACGGCTTACCTGAAGTATTAATAATTAGATTATTTTTTTAATTAATTAATTTAGATATATTTACTTTGACTTAGGGATTAGGCTCCCTAGGGAAAACCGAAGAAAAAAAGTTTCCCTAAAAAAGGAGTTTCAGTATATTCACTGACAATCGTATCATATTTTCTGACTGCAGCAAATTAAGAAACTTTAAAAATATAGCGCTAGTTTTAGGATAAAAAGTCCCCCTTACTAAGGGCAGGGCTGTTTCAAAGTCGGACTAAAATTTGATTGGTGGGGAGGTGGGGAGATAGGGAGATAGGGAGATAGGGGGAATTTTTATTAATAAAAAGGTATTTTCAAGCTAAAAAAATCCCTCTTCCCATTACCCCACCTCCCTTTCACGGGATTAAATTGACAATTTATTCATGAAAATGAAACAGCCCTGCTTACTAAGGGGGATTTAGGGGGTACTCAACCCTGAAGCAGATTTGGAATCGA
The DNA here is from genome assembly GCF_010692305.1 of Moorena sp. SIO4G3. Taxonomy (NCBI): domain Bacteria; kingdom Bacillati; phylum Cyanobacteriota; class Cyanophyceae; order Coleofasciculales; family Coleofasciculaceae; genus Moorena; species Moorena sp. SIO4G3. The sequence continues at coordinate 4,036 of NZ_JAAHIG010000205.1, forward strand.
TCCCCCCCAGCCCCCCTTTGATAAGGGGGGAGCAATGAAATAGCCCGACTCCCCACTCCCAACTGAATAATTACGCTTGTTATCAGCTAACAGCTGACGGTTGATAGCTTACGTTTAATCTCGTCTAGCCAGGTCAAGTTTACTAGTATTTTCCAAACAAGCACCAGTAAGATTAGCCTTTCTTAAATCTGTACTTTTGAGGGTAGCTCCCGTAAAATCAGCATCGGTTAGGTCAGCGTTGTAAAAACTAGTACCCCCTGTAGCCGCAAATGCGATCGCATTCTTCCGAATCCAGGCATGTTTAGGGTCTTCGTTGAGAGCATCCCAGCCCAGGTAAGAACCAAGTAAGGCCAAGAGGAAGGCTAAGGTTCCAGCTATGGCAGAGGCCACCTCGAAGCCCAAGGCTCCTGTTTTCGCAAAGGGCAAGGGTAACTGCTGTACCGCCAAGACTCCAGCTACAGCTCCACCTACCGCTACCAACAAGCCTAAGACTCCCACTAAGACACCATCTAAGACTCCCGCTCCGGCTCCAGTTGTAGCTACGGCTACGGCTATGAGCAAGGGTAAACCCAATGCAAAGGCTAGGGCGAAGGGAAAGGCTAAGGCAAAGGCTCCTGCTACAGCAACAGCTACGGCTACGGCGAATACCAAGCCTAGCACTAAGGCTTGGACTGTTTGAATACCTTGACCAAAGATAACAACAAATAAAACAATTATTGCTACCAACGCTATCCAGGCAAAGATTAGGTTTGCTCCCTTGACATAGTTAACAATGAATGCTGCATAACACCCACCATAAAATGATGCAATTGCTGATAGTATTAACGCTATCGATGAAACCAAGAGAATAACAATTGACCAGGATCTTTGTAATCCCGCCTTAGCCTGACGGAACTTAGTTCCCCTGAGCATCGCATTCTTAAAGTTAGCTCCTCTAAGATCAGCGTCACTAAAATCTGCCCCAGACAGGTTTCTCCCTTGGAAAGACTGACCCCTGAGATTTACCTTTCGGAAATCCCTTTCTCCTTGGGCATATCTCGCTAGAATTGTTTGAGATTTCATTAGCATTTTAAACGCCTACTTGATAAGAGATCAATAAGGAGCATGTCACCTTGGTAATTAGGGACATCGATCCCCCCTAACCCCCCTTAAAAAAGGGGGGAATTAGATTCAAAAGTCCCCCTTATTAAGGGGTATTTAGGGGGATCTGAATCAGGGATTAACACAAAAGATATACTCCCGATACATAGTCTAATTAGTGATAGTTATAGTCGTGATGCTTATCAGATTTTTGCTTATTAATTAAGATGGGTTTGCTATGCCTTTGCGATTAGAATCCCTAAGGAAAACCGAAGCAGAGCAGTTGCCATTATAAACCTGTTCGCTATAGCTGATTAAGATTGTGTTAATAAAAACCATATATATGGTATCACAAATCCTGACCAAAAAAACTTAATAAAATACAAAATTATCGCCCCACCCCATACTTCCTACACCTCCTACATCTTATATACCTCCCTATTCCCGATTCCCGATTCCCGATTCCCTGTTCCCTATTCCCTATTCCCGATTCCCGACTCCCGACTCCCTAAAGGAATTTGTTACAAAATTTTTCAAAATATGCTATAATATTATGTTTTTTTTGTGATATACTAATAAGCGTGGAGAATAAATTCCACGGAAGAGCCAGCCCGCAGATGTTCTCGGCTGGAGGGCTGGCTCTTGATCCCCATTTACAGGAGACAACTTACATTATGTCTTACAGTCAACTATACCCATGGGTAATGATTTGCCTATTGCCCCACATGCCACCACTAGTTTTCGCTCGGTTCTGCAACCCTTCCGATGCCAAGAGCCATTCCCAGGCTATGAAGCAGTTGATGCCCCATGGGAAATTTCTGATTTTTCTTGATATAGGTCTGCCGATGGAGCAAGAGGAATAATCTTAGGGGCTCAAGGGGTGATAATGATCATTATCACCCCTTGATGATTTGATGTTTAGCTGATGATTAATGGAAACAAAAATCTCGATCAATATCATTAGTAAATACCGAGAAAATGTTAAATCAATAATCATCTTATTAAAAAGATCTTCAGTTATAGCACAGCGCTATCGATATAGAGCAATTCACCTCCCGTTATACCCGCAGGGTTAGCGGGAGGTGAATTGCGGCCAAAAGCTTAGTTCTACTCAAGTAGCATTCCTGGATAGAATTGTGTTATAATTTAAGTATGCTGACACTAACCTACGAGTACAAGTTAATTCCCTCTCAACAACAAATTGCCGTAATCGAAGATATCTTGAAGGTTTGTAGAAAGGTTTGGAATTACGCCTTAAGAGAACGAAAAGACTGGTACAAAAGTAGGAAATGTGCAGTTAATTATTGTTCTTTACAGCAGGAATATATAATTCCAGCAGATGAACCGTATCCCAACTACAAATTACAAGCTGCAAAATTAACTAAAGCCAAAAAGACCAATCCTGAACTTAAAAGAACAAATGCTCAAGTTTTACAACAAGTCTTAAAGAATTTAGACCGAGCATTTAATAATATGAGAGAGCAGAGATATGGTTTTCCTAGATTTAAAAATAAATACCGGATGCGGTCGTTTGTATTCCCTCAGTTTAAAACTAATCCAATGAAAAACGAGTGGCTCAAGCTACCTCAGATTGGATTAGTTAAGATGAGATTGTCACGACCAATTCCAGATGGATTTAAAATCAAGCAAGTTAGGATAGTTAAACGGGCTAGTGGTTATTTTGCAATGCTGTCTTTACAAAGTGAAGTCAGTATTCCTGATATACCAGCGTGGGGTCATCCACTGGGGATTGATATTGGGCTAGACAAGTTTTTAGCAACTTCCGACAATGAGTTAATAGAGCGGCCTAGATTTTTAACCAAGCTGCACGGTAAGCTGAAATTGACGAGCGACCCCGCGCCGTCGCACGGCGCTAGGGAACGCGCGAGTTGCTACAACGCAGATTAAAGTTAAAGAAAAAAGGGTCGGCAAATAGACATAAACTTAATTGTAAAATTGCAAGACTTCATCAAAAAATATCAGATACTCGAAAAGATTTTCACTGTCTTGATGCAGTCGCTCATGGGGGAAACCCCCAAGACCGCGCTGCATCGCTTTAAGTTAGCACATCATCTTTGTGACCAAGCTGGAATGATATTTGTTGTTGGCGAAGCCTGTCCGAAGGACATAGACTTAGATTTTAGAACTTGGGCAAAAGGGATGTTAGGTAAACATACCCTTGACGCAGGTTTTGGTCAGTTCTTCAATATTCTGGTCTGGGTTTGTTGGAAACGAGGAGTATATTTTGGCAAGGTTGATCACAGGTACACTAGTCAAATTTGTCCAAATTGTGCTACACATACAGGCAAAAAAGATTTATCTGAACGTATCCACTTTTGTCCCGAATGCCATTACGAGATCAACAGAGATGTTTCAGCTGCTCAAGTGATTTGTCAACGTGGTATCACTGCGGTCGGGCAGATCGTGGGAAAAATTGACTGTGTAGGCGGGCTGTCGGGGGTTGGTAACAACCTAGATAAGTGCTTAAGAAGCAGTAAACCCAGATCGTGAGGTTTGGGAATCCCCCGTTATAATCTCTGATTTAACGGGGGAGGATGTCAAAAAAAATAATTAGTGGTCAGCAGCCAGTTGGTAATGAAAATAACACCAACAACTAACTACTAACCACTAATACTGATCTAGGAATTATAAATCGGTTGTGAGTAAGAATTCAGTCGTCAGCCGTCAGCCTTTAGTAGTCAGCCTTTAGCTGATCGCTGATCGCTGATCGCTGATCGCTGACCGCTGATCGCTGATCGCTGATCGCTGATAACTGATAGCTGATCGCTGAATGCTTACCATTGATTTTCACAAATCGTTTATAAACCCAATTGAATCAAGCTATTACCAACCATTGTCAGCTTGATACAGCACATAATCAGCAAGGGCTGCAATCTGATCCGCTGGTATACGACCTTTGAAGGCTGGCATGGGGGGTTTACCATTGGTGATCTGGTAAACGATCTTGTCCTTAGAATACATGCCATACTTCTCAAGGGCATCCTTTTTCAGAGTTTTTTGGGCATTGATTAAATTCTTTCCACCCGCATGACAAGCGGCACAGTTCCCTGCGAAGACTTGTGCTGATTTCTTTAGGGCTGCTTCATCTATGGCTGCAGCTACTTCGACAGGTTCAGCAGGAGCTGTTTCTTCCTCTGCTACTGCTTCTGGCTCAGCAGCAGGCTCAGGTGCTACAGCTACTTCTTCTGTTTCAGCAGGAGTAGTTTCTTCCTCTGCTACTGCTTCTGGCTCAGCAGGAGTAGTTTCTTCCTCTGCTACTGCTTCTTCTGGTTCAGCGGGAGCAGTTTCTTCCTCTGCTACTGCTTCTGGCTCAGCAGGAGTAGTTTCTTCCTCTGCTACTGCTTCTGGTTCAGCAGGAGTAGTTTCTTCCTCTGCTACTTCGGTGGGTTCCGCTGGGGATTCCACTGTTTCAACTGCAGCAGTTGGGGCAGGTGTGGTTTCTGGAGGAACAGTCGCTGTACTTGACTCAGCGCAACCATAGGTAAAGGTCAAGACACAGACCGTTACCACTAGGAGTGATAAAAGCTTTTTCAATGCAATTTGTCTCATGAGATTAAAAAAAACAAGTGGGCTAGTCCATACAGGATTGTCAGATCATGTTTTTCTTTCCGTCAAAAGACAAGCTGTCAAACTTCTTGGTTTATTTCCTGATTTGAAACGCAGTAAGGGCGCAAACCCTGCGCCCTTAAGAGTTATACCCTACGGTTATAGTCCTTGGGTAAGTGCTGATTTTAATTCACGAAACTACCACGATTTGCGATCGCGTAAGTCTTATAATGGTTAATCTTGTGGAAGCTGTGTGGTTGTCACATTCAAATAAAGTCTTGATCAACAGCCCTAGTTCTAGCGCTACTATGATCCAGCTTCAACAATGATTGTGCCTCCCATGCCAGCACCACGGTGGGGGGCACAGTAGTAGGAGTATGTACCAGGCTCATCAAAGGTAGATTCATAGGAAGAACCCTTAGCCATCAACATGTTTTTGTGAGTCAGTGATGGGGAGTCATCAAAAATAACATTATGAGGACCAATGTTGTTCATCACCCACTTGACGGTCTCACCAGCTTTGATGGTAAGAGTACTTGGTTCAAATTTTAGTTGCCCATTGTTTGTACCCATTTTTACAGTGTAGGTTCCTGCATCAGCTGCAGCAGCAGGCTCAGGTGCTACAGCGACCTCAGTGGTTTCGGCTGGGGCGGCTTCTTCTTCAGCGACCTCAGTAGCTTCGGCTGGGGCGGCTTCTTCTTCAGCCACTTCAGGGGCTTCCGCTGGGGATTCTACCTCTTGGGCAACTTCAGCAGTTGGGGCAGGTGTGGTTTCTGGAGGAACAGTAGCTGTAGTTGAGCCAGCGCAACCATAGGTAAAGGTCAAGATACAGAAGGTTACCACAAGCAGTGATAGTAGCTTTTTCAATGCTATGTTTTTCATAAAAAAAATTGAACCATGACTGTCAACGGTTCAATTATATGACAACCTGTCATACACATTACAAGCTGTCAAACTTTTGTTCAAAGTTATTAGGATCAGATTCCATAGAAGCCCTACAGGTAAAGGGAAGGGCAGCTGGCACAGAGATCAGCGAGGCAGCAATTAAGTAATATGCTAGTATTCCCAGGTAGTAGGCCCAGGTAGTATCCCCAGGGAAATCCCAAGCTGCCATCACACCAGCAGTAATAGGGGCTCGCTCCACCGATGATCACAGCATCTTAGGTCCCGGTGATCATCGGTGTAGATGATTAACGAAGCTTATTTAGCGGCACAAGGATTCTTTTTACTTGCACAAGGATTAGATTTACCGGCACAAGCATTCTTTTTACCAGCACAAGGATTGCCTTCCTCTGTAGTACTCTCACCAGGAGCAGTATTGGTTGTGGGAGTTTCTCCGATTCACAACCATGGTACATGGGGAATAGTAGCGGTGATCAGTGGCCAGGAAAAAAACACCTTTTGGCGGCGTACTGATGACCCAGATTTTCGCGATCGCATCGAACAAGTAGGGGAAAAAATCCTATTCCCTGGAGATATTATTAGTTTTAACTCTGATGCAATCCATAGTGTGGAAGCAATGGGATATGAACCAACAATTACCTTTAATATTTACGGAGAAACCAACTACGAGCAGCGATTTGATTTTGATCCACTAACCCATTCGGCAAAGACGTTTTGAATTAAGAATGTATAATTAAGAATGTATAATTAAGAATGTATAATTAAGAATGTATAATTAAGAATTTGGAAGTCAACTATAACATAGTTAAAGTTTTCTGTCATAATTGCTAATTTAGCCCCTAGACCTCTACATTATAAGTTTTTCATTATACATTCTAAATTTTCCATGCTCCATGCTCCATGCTCCATGCTCCATGCTCCATGCTCCATGCTCCATGCTCCATGCTCCATGCTCCATGCTCCATGCTCCATGCTTAATTCTTACTTCTTAATTCTCCATTCTCCATTCTCCATTCTCCATTCTTAATTCTTAATTCTCCATTCTTAATTCTACAATTCCCTTTATTCTCTATTCCAAGTAATCGGGAGACTAGGATGGGAAACTGGGATATTAGCATCTTGGTCAGATTTAGTTTCTAGATCCAGTACCCTCACAACTTGGTTATAGATTTCTTCTGCTTGTTGGGGAGAATCTCCAATGCTAGTTAATCCTAGTTTGCCAAATTCAGAGAGTGTGCCCATCAAGTGAAATACAGTGCCAGTTTTAGTGCTGCTATCAAAATGCAGTTGATGGTAGGCGATAATATCCATCAAGTCATTGGGCATTAACCCTCTGTAACTCTCTTTCTGTAAATTGTCCGTGGCAATATAGTGCTTTGGTTGACCCTGCTGACTGAAAAAAAGACCTGTGGAGAGGTCATAGCGACCATTGGTCATGTATTTCAGGGTCATAAAGGGATGGGTGGTACCGCCTTTGCGGAGGTTGATTTCAATGGCTTGTAAATCCCAGGTACCCCGATCAGGCTGATGAACAGCCACAAAATCTACACCGTAACGCTCTATTGCTCCTTTTTCCGCTAAGGTCTGACCGACTCGTACTCCCCAATCTTGCAATTGTAGGCGATAACCTGGATCAGCGGGAAATCGACAACCTAGATAAATCTGACCGTCTGGTCCGCCAAGAATTTGATCGTGAGTCGAGAGAATCTTGACCTCGCCATGGGGGGTAATATAAGCCTGAACGCTAGGTGAACGCTTTTTTTCTCCGTGAATAAATGCTTCGGCAATTGCCCCTAACTGCGGTATCCGACTGCTATAACTCTCCCACGTTTCCCCACTGGCTTGAAATCTCAAATGGACGATCTTTTCTTTCAAAGCCGCTACTGTTTGAGCATGGGAAACATTTCCCGGACCTACCTCCGATAGTGGTTTCAAGTCCAGGATAGCATTACCCTCTCCAGAAAACCCTTCGTTGAGTTTAATCACAATCTTGTTTAGTTGCGGTTGCCTGTACCATAACTCAGCTGTTGCTTCGACTAAATCATCAACACTCCAGACTAACTGACTGCCGTCGGGATGGGGGACACCACTGTCAGCAAAAATTTGCCGACTACCGCTCTTGGTACCCCAATAAAGCAAATCTGGGTCTGGGGCAAGTAGGGGTAAGTTCAATTTTAAGGATATCTCGCGCTCCAGATTAGTAGAGTTGTAACAAGACATGTAAGACTTTCCTGGACGCAAAGCTTGACGAATCCGCTTCATCAAGCGGGGACGTTCTAGAATCTTTTGGCTGAGGGGTTTGAGGGAAGCATCATAGGTGGAAAACAGCAGTAAGCGATCGCGTGCATGGGAGAAGGGAATTCCTGGCAGAAGCTGCAAGTAGTAATCAATCACAATCGGTGGCAACGGCACAGCGGTAACATAAATTAACCGTGTGTAAGGGTTGCGCAGACGAATTAGGGAAAATAATAACCGTTCTTCGTAGTGCAAAAAACCCTCAACTTTCAGCAGTTCCCGTTGATCAACACTGACAGAAGGCACTACCAGAATATCGTGTTCGTCTTGGTCAAATTGATCACTACTCTGCCAGCGATCGCGTAATTGGTGCTGTAGTTGCTGAAACTCTGACCCTTGCCCAGAGAAAGAATTCTTCACATTGTCCATTGTTTTCTAAAACGGTAGCTATAGCGCTGCACCCAGGGAATCGGGAACAGGGAATCGGGAATCGGGAATCGGGAATGGAGAATAAAAAAGTGAGTAGGGTGTGTCCGGGACGGAAAGCCTCTGATTTTCCACCTCGCAAGCCCCTGAACCCGTCCCGTAACGCAACCCACTGGCTGATATCTTGCTGTAGATGCACAATAGCTTAAGTTTCTAGCTCCTCTACGGATTTCGGCACACCAGCAGTCAAGACTTCATTCCCTGACTCAGTCACTAACACATCATCCTCAATCCGAATCCCAATCCCGCGCCACCGCTGATCAATAGCTGGCTGACCTTCTATTGGCTCAGTATCAGGACCAATATAAAGTCCTGGTTCCACTGTTACTACATTACCGGGCTGAAAAATCTGCCAGTTTTCCCCCTGCTTGTAGCCTCCACTGTCATGGACATCCAATCCCAGCCAGTGACCGGTGCGGTGCATATATAGATGTTTATATTTCTCCTCTTTAATAATTTCCTCACTATCACCAGCCAGGAGTCCCAAATCGATTAACCCTTCCACCAGGATTTTCACAGCGGTGTCATGAAATTGATTATAGGGATTCCCTGGTTTAACTTGTGCGATCGCATTCAACTGTGCCTTCAAGACCAGGTCATACAGAATTTTCTGCTCTGGGGTAAACTTACCACCCACTGGAAATGTCCGAGTAATATCAGCGTTATAATACCCATAAGAACAACCAGCATCGATCAGTAGTAAATCCCCGTCTTGCATCTGTCGATTGTTCTCGGTATAGTGTAGGATGCAGCTATTGGCACCAGATGCTACTATACTCGGATAGGCCGGTCCGATGGCACCTCGTCGCCGAAAATCATGTTCTAGCTCTGCCTGGATTTCATATTCATAACGTCCAGGTTGAGTAAATGCTCTAGCATGGTTATGGGCATCCACAGAGATTTCCACAGCTTGACTCATTAACTTCAATTCCCTAGTACTCTTAACCCGGCGCATCCCATATAGAATTAAGTTAGTGGATTCGAGAGCCATCGGTCCGGTTCCGTTCTTGGGATAAAGTCTCATCAACCTTTGCCAGTGTTTCAGGATGGTATCATTGAAAGGTTTATCCCGTCCCAAATGGTAATAAATTCGATCGGCCTTTTCTAAATACTGAGGTAGCTTCTCATTCAACTCAGTAATCGGATAGGTTTCATCGGCTCCAAATTTTTCTTTTGCTGCTTCGACACCTGTCCGATAGCCTGTCCAGACTTCTTTTTCTGGTTCTTTCGGTTGCACAAACAGGACAAATCGGTGTTCTTCGTGATGGGGCGCTAGTACAACTACGGCCTCTGGTTCATTGAAACCTGTCAAGTAAAAAAAATCGCTATCCTGTCGGAAATTGTATTCCACCGTATTATGCATAATGGCAACCGGGGCGCTCCGAAAGATTGCGGTTCCGTTGCCAATCTTACTCATCAACTGTTCACGACGTTCTTTATATTCGGTTTGTGGAATCATTTAGTTATTGGTTAGTTGTTCGCTATATTTCTTTTTAGCCTAAGTCCACCTATATAGAACCTATTAATGGCAATTTTACCGTATAGGTTGTACCAACTCCGGCTTGACTAGTTAAGGTAATTTGACCACGATGCAAATCCACAAACTTGCGGATCATGCTTAACCCGATTCCTGAAGAAGACATAGAACCAATATTACTAGCTCGGAAGAACGCTTCAAATAATTGTCCCTGACTTTCGGGCACAATCCCACTGCCTTGGTCTTTTACCTGGAACACAATTTGGTTATCTTCACAAAACATTTCCAAAGCAATCATACTACCCTTCAAGGAGTACTGAGTTGCTAAGCTCAGCAAATTGCTCAAAATTTGCCGTAGGATTTTTTCATCCAACTCAACTAGGCCAGGGGAATCCTGAGGAATCAAACCGATAGTATAGCGCTTTCCCACCATGATTTGGTGCTCTTCCACTAAACTGCGGCAGAATTCAACCACATCTACGGGCACACAGTTGAGCTGGAGTTCACCGGATTCAGCCTTGCTTAAGGTCAGAACATCCTCCATAATTCGAGTCATTCGCATCACTGATGATTGAATCCGATACAAGTTTCTTTCTTGTTTGTGGGGTGACAACTTAGACCCGTATTTTTGCAGGAGTTCAGCAGCAGTTAAAATAATCGATAGGGGAGTGCGAAACTCATGGGAAATCCTAGCGATTAGGTCAGATTTCAGTTCCCCTAGTTCTTGTACTGCAGACAATATTTGACCCGCTTGAGCTTCATATTGTATGCTAACGCCAGCTTTTGCTGGCAATTTTGCTCTTTCTACTGCCAATAATTCGGGTTTTTGCTGTTTACTGATATTCCACAGCACAAGAACTACACCCTTGATGCTACCATCTTCTTCTGTAATGGGGGAAGCACTATTTCCCACCGGGATCTTGCTACCGTCTTTGGCAATCAAACCTATGCCCTGATCCCTAAAAATGACCCTTTCTTCCTGAAGCACTTCCATGACTGGGTTCTGGAGTGGGGTATCAGTGAGTTCGTCTACAATTTGAATCACATCTGTAATGCTTTGCCCAGAAGCTTCTGCTACTGTCCAGCCAGTGAGGGTTGCCCCTGCTGGGTTAATGTAGGTGATTGCCCCTGTTTCATTGGTAGCGATCACGGCATCATTAGTGGAGCTGAGTATTGTGGCTAGGACATCCTGCTGTTTGACTAACTCTTTTTCCAGCTGGTGCCGATAGAGGGCCGTTTCAATCGCTACCCGCAATTCCCGTTCGTTAAATGGTTTGATCAGATACCCGAACGGTGCTGTCATCTTAGCTCGGGCTAGGGTAGTCTCATCAGAGTGGGCTGTCAAATAGACTACCGGAATCTGGAATTGCTCCCGAATACGCTGAGCAGCAGTTATGCCATCTATATCGTTTGGATCTAAGGTAATATCCATCAGGACTAAATCAGGCTGGTTCTTGGCAGTGCTGCTGATAGCGCCCGTGCCAGAGGTAACGCTATCGGTTACGGTGTATCCCAACTGTATGAGCTGTTCAGCAATAACTTCAGCTGTGATCGCTTCATCTTCAACCACTAAGATGTTTATTTGTGACATTTCCTAGTTATGGAATTGCTTTTCAAGTTACCTTGGGTTGTCCCTTGTCTTAACCTTGAAGCAAGCCAGTTTGTTCTCCCTACTTAATAACTTTTGCCTTGGTTCTGTGCTGCCGATTAGTTAACTGCATCATCACCTAATAGTTCTATATCACAATTCGAGGTGGGTCTTGAAAAATTTACTAATGCTTTAAGCTTGTTTAAACAATTTTAAACTTTATTAAAATTTAATTTTAAACATAACACCATGACTTGTATCTAACTCAACTTCACCTTTGAGTTGCTTAGTGGCTAGGGTATGGACTAAGCGTAGACCGAGGGTCTTGGGGTTATCTAAATCTATACCTTCTCGGATGCCAAGACCATTGTCACTGACGATCAGTTCAAAATAGTTATCCTCACAGCACTTAAAGTCAACAATAATTTTACCGCCATCTTCTTCTGGAAAAGCATGTTTGAGGGAATTGGAGACTAACTCATTAATAATTAAACCACAGGTAATTGCCCTGTCGATGTCCAGAAATGTCTGAACAAAATTAACCTTAATCCTAGGGGGATTATTAGTACAGGCATAAGATCCTAATAAGTCCTTAGTCAGGGATTGAATATAATCTTGGAAGTCAATCTGGCTGAGGTTCTTAGAGCCATAAAGTTTCTCATGGATTAAGGCCATGACTTGGAGACGATTGCGGCTTTCACAGAGGATATCCAGGATACTTTCATCATCTATATATCGA
>NZ_JAAHIG010000206.1:0-15940 GCF_010692305.1 Moorena sp. SIO4G3
TGATATAATTCTGGTAGCATTTTCAATTGATAGGTCGTATTGACAATTTCTGACCTATCTTTTTTTTACCATAATTCGCTCAATTTAAGATATATCAAGGGTTACAGGGCGCTTGTCGCCCCCCCAGAGAATAAGCAGTTTGTAATGCCCACCAAATGAGACAACCAATAGCTCCTAAAATTATGACAGAATAAATCAGTAAAATCACAGGACTCTCGGCTCCTTTGAACTTCATAATTCCACGATCTAGGTCTGACATAATACCCCGTTATTTAACTCAACATTCGATTATGGAAATCTATGATCAGGACGATTTGAGACTTCCTTTTCCGTCTTAACATATTCACAGCAATTTGTATCAACTATCAACAGATAAAAAGATTCACTTAACAATTATGCCAATGCCTCTTCATAACCCGGATCCGGTGGTAAGTCAGGTTGTTGGGCTGCTTGAACTGCGAGGCGATCGCAACATTCATTTTCTGGATCTCCCGCATGACCCTTGACCCAAGCAAACTGAACCTGATGTTGCTCACATAACCCTAACAGAGTTTGCCACAAATCCGGGTTTTTAGCCATTTCTTTTTTGTTACGCTTCCAACCATTGGCTTGCCAGCGTTTTGCCCATCCTTGTGTCATGGCATCGACCAAATAGCGAGAGTCCGTATACAACATCACCTGACAGGGAAACTTCAACGCTTGCAGTCCCATAATTGCCGCCATCATTTCCATGCGGTTATTCGTGGTTAAGCGAAAGCCGCCCCAGAGTTCTTTGCGATGCTGTTGGTACATTAAGACTACACCATAACCCCCCGCCCCAGGATTACCACTACAGGCGCCATCGGTGTAAATTGTTACTTGTTTGAAAGAATTTACCATGATATTTAGGATTTCACCCACAAAACTAACTTCTGAATCGGTCTAAAATAGAAGCAGAGGACGTTACAAATTCTATCGGTTTGAAGGGATTAAACCACCTCAACATGATCTTCTGTTTTCAGCTGAATTTTTTTATTCTAATTCCTCATGAGCTACTGCCTCAACCCCCATTGTCCCAACCCCCAAAATTCAGACGACAGTAACTTTTGTCTCACCTGTGGTGCTAAATTACTGTTACGAGAACGTTATCGGGCGATTCGACCCATCGGTCATGGGGGATTTGGTAAAACGTTTTTAGCCGTTGATGAAGATAAACCGTCTCGTCCTCCGGCTGTGATTAAGCAATTTTTCCCCCAAACTCAAGGAACGAGCAACGTTGAGAAAGCTGCTGAACTGTTTCACCGGGAAGCTGTTCGCCTGATGCTCATAAGCCTCCAGGGCCAGCCGCCTCACTTGACCTAGTAACTGCTCAAAACTGGGGTCGTTAGATAGGTCTACCCTTAACACCAACGTGTTAACAAAAAAGCCAATCAAGGGTTCAAGCTCTTTTCGGTTACGATTGGCAATGGGTAACCCTACCACAATCTCTTCTTGGCCAGTGTAACGGTTCAACAGGCTGACAAATACTGCCAACAGACTGATGTACGCAGTTTGTCCACGCTGCGGACAAAGAAGCCACAGACTACATCAAAATAAATATCATTTAGTGAAAGATTTACCCTGGAGCGGTCAACAGGTAATTTTGAAAGTGAATAGAAGACAGTTTAAGTGCGAAAATTGTCAAAAACCGTTTAGTGAGAAGTTAGATTTTGTAGGATAAATAAAAAAGATCAAGAAAATATATGCTGAAAAAAATCACTCAGCAAGTTCTTCATAGTGATGTAAAAAATGTAGCATAAAGTAATGGCTTAACAGATGAAAAAATGTGAAAAATGGTAACATTTATAGCGGAGTTAATCAAGCCAATAAATTTAGAAAAGTTAAAACAATTAGGGATAGATGAAATCAGCTTAGTGAAAGGACAAGGAAAGTTTATAGTAGTATTAGTAGACTTATAAACCCATAAATTAATTGGATTAGTAGGAGCGAGAACTCAATTAGAAATAAGAAAAGTCATGGTGACATGGGGAGAAAAAGTTTTAAATCAAATATAATAAGTGAGTATAGATATGACAGGAAATTATAAATTATTGGTGAAAAAGCTCTGTCCAAATGCCGAGGTAACAATAGATAGATTTCATGTAACGAAAATGGTTCATGAAGAATTAAATCAGGCAAGAATAGACCAAAAAAAGACAGCAAAAACATTGCAAGTAAAAGAAATAGCGAAATTATTTAGGAGTATAAAAGGAAGTAAATATACGTTAGAAAAATGTTTGCCGCGAGCCAACTTTACGAATTAAAAAGAGAAAAAGATTTATCAAAACAACAAAAATAAAAACTAGAACAAGTAAAAGTTGCATCACCGCTAATATAAATCATGCATAATCTTAAAGAATAATTCACTCATATATTTGACGAAAGTAAAGATTTAGGATCAGGAACATTGAGGTTAATAGACTGGCTCAAAAAAGCGGGAAGATACTACCCAAAAAGCGTTAAGACAATAAAAAGATGGCTAGTATAAATAGTGGGATATTTTGAAAGCAGGACAAATAGTGGAGTGGTGGAGGTAATAAATAACAAATTAAAACTAAAACTAATAAAAAGATGTGGATTTGGGCTAACAAATTTGACTAACTTTGAAATTAGATATATAATGAATTGGGACTTTGATGATAGCTTAGCATACTAAAAACGAAAGAGCCCAAAAGGAAGGAGAGAAAACCCAAAAATGGTTCAATAACCTGGACTAGGAATGGGTGGACGATATTCCTACCTTACTCAAAGTAGGTACTCATAAAGAGCCTGAAAAGAGAGGAGCGCAGTGAGGTTAAAGTCTCATGCTGCGTTCTGAAGACGAGTCGGGTTGGTGACAACCTGGCTTAGTTTAACGCCAATTGCGATGACAGCATTGAAGTTACCTGGACGATAAAGATATGTGTGGAATAGTTGGATTTTTTGGCTCAAATTTACCTGGCTTTGAAGACGCATTGTCAATCTTAGCTCATCGCGGACCGGATGGTACCAGTAGCATTTGCCAGGAAAACTATGCTTTAGGACATAATCGTCTTGCCATTATTGATGTAGAAGGAGGACAGCAACCATTATACGATCCGCAGAGCAAATTATACGCTATTGCTAACGGAGAAATTTATAACCATCAACAATGGCGCGATCGCTTGCAGGGAAACTACAACTTCTCAACCAACAGCGATACGGAAATTCTGCTACCGCTCTACCAAAAGTTTGGCACTCAGATGCCTCAAAAAATCAGGGGTATGTTTAGCTTTATCTTGGCTAGCGATCAGGAATTCTTTGTCGCTCGCGATCGCTTAGGCATTAAACCTTTATACTATGCTCAAAGTGAAGAAGGTTTATTTTTTGCTTCGGAAATCAAAGCTTTAATAGAGCATGGTGAACAAATTAAAGAGTTTCCTCCAGGACATTATTACCATTCTAATGAGGGTTTACAACCCTACTACGATTTTCCCGAAGTCGATGTGTTTTTAGAAGATGTAGAGGTGATTTTAGAAAAAATTCGCCAAGGACTTTCTCAAAGTGTCCGCAGGCGTTTAATGTCTGACGTTCCTGTAGGAGTATTTCTCAGTGGAGGACTTGATTCTAGCATTATTGCGGCCTTAATGAAGCGAGAACTGTCAGAACTACATTCTTTTTCCACCGGATTTGCTAACTCTCCAGATCTGAAAGCAGCAAGATTAGTAGCAGAATATTTAGGAACAATTCATCACGAATATATTTACTCAGAAGCAGAAATGCTTTCTGTTCTACCCGAGGTAATTTACCACTTTGAATCCTATGATCCCGCTTGGTTAAGAAGTTGTGTACCTACCTACTTGCTATCCCATCTTGCTAGCCAATATGTCAAAGTAGTTCTCGGAGGAGACGCATCAGATGAGTTGTTTGCTGGCTATAGTTATCTAGCTGATTACAATGATGGCAAGACGTTAAATCAAGAATTGGTATATCGGATTAAAGGATTACATAATCTCAACTTGCAAAAATTAGACAGACTGACAATGGCTCATGGTTTAGAAGCAAGAGTTCCTTTTCTAGATATAGACTTTGTGGAAATGGCACTGACTATAGATCCTACCCTCAAGCTTTACCAGAGATTTGGCATTGAAAAATGGTTGCTCCGTAAAGCTTTTGAAGACTATTTACCCCCAGAAATAGTTTGGCGAGACAAGATGGAATTTGCTCATGGTTCTGCTTCCTCTAAAGTTTTAGCAGCTCACGCTGAGGCTACTATTTCTGACCAAGATTTCGATCGGGCACGCTTTCGGGGAGACCCCATAAAAAGTAAGGAGGAATTACTCTACTACAGGATTTTTGAGCAGTATTTTCCTCAGCCATTTGCCGTCAATTTAGTTGGCAAGTGGGATCGAACTTTCCATTAACAGTTCAATTCTTAGTTAAATTGAAGAAAAAATGGCGACCACAGTCAATTACTATGATGTTCCCTTAAAAAGGTTGAATTCCCAAAATGCTCTGGGATTAGGGGTTGTATTCACGGATTTTGAAAATGCGAAAATAGAGTTATGCAAATGGCCTACTTCAGGAAAACGACCTCTAATTTCCAAGGGGGGTTACGGTACTGTTATTGAAGAGGAGTTCAGAGTCTATTGGGAGGGGTCAACCCTATTTTCTGCCGGTCATCAGAATGCTCGCGGTGGTGCAGCGGGTAAGATTATATCCGAACCAGAAAGTAACTCTAAATATATTCTGGTAAACTGGCTGAGTGCCCATCTAGATGCAGGAGAAGCGTTTATGCCTAAAAATGGCGAACCAAGTATATTTCTTTTGGCTCCTCCTAAAGAAGATGTCAAACCTGAAGATTTTGTAGCTCTTTATTCAGATGGTAGTTGTGGCATTTCAATACATCCTGGAGTCTGGCATACAAATCCAATATCACTTTCGGGGAAAGAAGTTGTTTATCAGAGAAAACAAGGCAGTATTTATGCAACAATCGATTGTTTCTTAACCAAAGAGCATAATACTTGGTTAAAAATTCCCCTAGGTCAACCGCAAGACGGTTAAACTGCTATATTCTATTTATCGATAAAAGGAGTAATATGGTCAAATTAGTTCAGCAACTCAAATCGGCTTTTCGCATCCAATCGGTTACCACCGTCAATAACGGGGTGCAAATTACTTGGAAAGATGGTCACGAAAGCTTTTATCACAACCTCTGGCTGCGCGACACTTGCCACTGTCCCAAATGTTTTCAACCAGACACATTAAGCCTCAACAGTGGAGAAGGAGAAGGACACGACCCCCTGAAAATGCCACTAAATCCGATAACTGAAACGGTCAAAATAGACCGCGAAGGAAATTTAGATATCATTTGGGGCGGTGAAGAACCCGGACATCATAGCGTCTACGATCCATCTTGGCTGCGAGTTCACTGTCAAAAAGAGCCCGCTCTCAAACAGCGACGAAAACCCCAACTGTGGGACTCATCGCTGTCCATCCCATACTTCGATTACCAGGAAGTGATGAGAGACGATAAAACGCTACTGCATTGGTTGGATAAAATGCTGGATGTGGGAATGGTAATTATTGACAGCTTTCCCAAAACGAGAGAAGCATTTCAGGCATTAGTAGAGCGCGTCGGACCGATTCAGCAACGATATCACCCTACCGACATCTATACTTTAGACACAGCCAACCAACTAGCAGGAAATATCCACCACTCCTATAAGTACTTGCATCGGCTGGACAATCATACCGATCACGTCTCCTACAACGTTCCTCCCAGACTTCAATTTCTCGGATGTATTGAATACGAAAATCCTGACAATGACAGACAAGGATATTCCACTCTGGTAGATGGTTTCAAAATTGCTGAAGTTCTGAGGACTCAACAGCCAAAATATTTCGAGCTACTCACCCAAGAGTATATACCAACAGGTCGCAGACGACTGGGTGTAGAGGAAAAAGTATCTGACAAGGAAAAAGGCACCAAAAAATACCAATGGGAAATCTATTATCGCCAGCACGTCATTAATTTGGATAAAAATGGCGAAGTTTACCAGATTCGTCACAATAAAAACGACCGCGTACCCCTTGAGGTTTCCCCGGATAAAATTCAAGACTTGTATGCCGCCTACCAAGCATTTACAGCATTAGCTGAATCTCGAGAGTATAACGCCGAATTTCTTATAGCTCCCGGACAGGTATTGGTAAATGATAACTGGCGACTGCTCCACGGACGGACGGGTATTCGGAATCCCCAACTGCGACGAGTTTTACTGGGAGCGTATATGAAGCCGGAAACATTCCGCAGCCGACGGCGACTGTTGCTCGGGAAAAAAAGTGGAATGCCGGATATGTGGTTAATGGGATGTTCGGACCGCGCTTTAGAAATTCTGGCAGAGCGCATGAGCGATTGAAATTAAGGCTAAATTTAGCTAAAGTCGCGAGAAGCCCCACGTCTCAATCCGTAGGATGAGCGTGGGATGAATCGCGACACTATGGTAGCTAGCCAGCAGGTCTATCCTGGTTTTCGATATATTTTTTGAGTTGGTTAATAGTAACTCCGCCACAACTCGCAATAAAATAAGAACTGTTCCATACGACATTTTTGCTATAAATCTTATCAAGCTCTTCACTGAATTGCTGACGGAGCTTTCGGGAACTAACTGATTTTAAATTATTGACTAAATTACTCAAAGGGACATCTGGGTGGTATTGAAACAGGAGATGTATGTGATCGGCTTCTCCATTGAATTCTACTAAGTCCCCGTCCCACTTCTCCATTAAATCAGCAAATATATCATGTAATTCATTTAACATATCGCTTGTAAAGACTTTACAGCGGTATTTTGTTGTTAAGACAAGGTGAGCTTTGAGTCCGCTGACCGATCTACCTTTTGTGGCAAACTTTTTCTTCATGCAACTAGTTGCTTGACGCTTTTTTAGGTCAGTGATATAATAATAGCATACACTGACAAGCAAGGAATCGTGAGAGTCGCCTACCAGTATCGATTACGTCTAACAAAAGCACAGAAAGCATTGATAGACAACTGGCTGTCAATGCTTTGCGCGCAATACAATTATTTGTTGGCTGATCGGTTCAACTGGTACGAGCAAAATCGTTGTCCCATCAATGCTTGTCCCCTTGTTTGCCACTTTCCGGAGTTAAGGGAAAATCCTGACTATTACAGTCAGAAAAAGACCTTGCCAAATCTAAAAAAGACTCATCCTTGGTACAAAAAAATCCATTCTCAAGTACTTCAGGATGTGGTCAAAAGAGTTAAATTGGCCTTTGATAGGTTTATTAAAGGAGACAGTAATGGTAAACGAAGCGGAAGACCTAGATTTAAGAAGCGGTGCCGCTATCGTACTTTTACTTACCCACAAATGAAGGAAGGGTGCCTAGAAGGAAACCTGATCAACCTACCAAAGCTAGGAACGCTCAAGGTCATCCTTCATCGTCCCATTCCTGATGGATTCAAAATCAAGACGGCTTCTATAACCAAAAAATGTGATGGCTACTACTTGGTTCTGTCTCTAGAAGACAAAACTGTTCCGGAGGTTAAACCTGATATTAATCCTGAATCAATAGTTGGTATTGATGTTGGGCTTAAAGAGTTTTTGACCACCTCCGAAGGAGAAACAATAGAGATCCCGCAATATTATCGAAAGTCTCAAAAAAGATTAAAGGTCATTCAGAAGCGAGTATCCCGACGGAAAAAAGGTGGCAATAATAGGCTCAAGGCTATCACGCAGCTTGCTAGGCAACACAAGAAAGTAGCGGATAAACGGAAAGATTTCCATTTTAAAACCGCTAATTATTTGCTTTCAAAGTACGATGTAATAGCTCATGAAAAATTAAATGTTAAGGGGCTAGCTAAATCCCGGTTGGCTAAATCTGTCCTAGATGCTGGGTGGGTAAGCTTTCTGACAATCCTGGCAAGCAAAGCCGTTCGCGTAGCGTGGCCTACGGCCTTAAATGCTGGCTTGTTAGCGATTCCGGTAAGTGCTATGAATACTTCACAAAATTGTTCCAATTGTGGCAAAAAAGTCCCCAAAAAGCTGCATATACGATGGCATAATTGTTCCCATTGTGGGTGTAGCCTTGATCGTGACCATAATGCGGCGATCAATATCAGAAATAGAGCGGCAGGGCAGTCCGTTCTTAAAGCCCAGCGCCTCCGTAAGCAATAGCTGGATTGGCTGGGAAGCCTACACTGAACCTGAAAGGTCAGTGTAGGAGCTGTCACCTATTGGTACTAAGCGCCAAATAAGCGCCCAATCTACATCTTTGAGTACCACTTGTAGTGGTTGTTGCCGATGCTCCCAAATAATTAAGGTACGTAGAACTGAGTGCCGCTGCACTACTTGTTGCCAAGCCTGCTCCCAGATATCAACTTGCAAGGGACTAATTTTCAACAGCAATTGCTCTACATAGACCCCTGATTCCGGAGCATAGAGACTCTCAAACAGCATCCCTTCTTGCATCGGAAGGGATAGATTGATTCTAAATTCCTATAGTTAATTAATGTGAGTAAACTGTCGAGTTCGGTTTGACTCAACTGGGCAAGAGGAAAGTCGGAAGGACTATATATTCTAGCTTCTAGAGATTCTATTCGCTCTTGTAAGTTCACTATATACTGGTCTTTTCGGCGGCTCAAATCCTATTATACTGTATTGGGCGATCGCGACTTAGATAAACTTCCCAGAATCCTGGTAGAATTACCTGAGTTGAGTTATTTTTTTTGTTTTCTGAATCATGGAACTACCAAACATCAATTCTGTAGATAGCGTGACCCGAGAATAAATCAACACCCTTATTAATCTGGGTTGCTGCTATGTCAGAATACCAGAACCATAAATTTTTGAACATTTTAAAATTATAAAAAAAGAGGCTTTAGCTTTTTTCAGGCAGGACGAAATCCAAAAACAAAAATGGTTAGCCCATGGTAAATTTGAAGGTTATATCGACCGTTCCCTTGACATAAGACATTCGGTTCAACAGTTTGTATTTAGATTGAATAATCCCTCAGGGGGTGACAACGAGGCTATAAAGCAGTCTGGATAATGGATAGAGTATTAAGTCCTCGCTGAAAATAGAGACGTTTATGAGGTTTTTGATTCATCAGAAGAAAAGCTAAATCTGACCACTTATGTAGAGATTGAACCCAATCGGGAGCGTGCAGGCCAATCCAAAAAGAGCTATGTCGTTCGGTGGGGCGTCCTAATTCAGTGGGACGACAAATATACTCAGTAACTCCAGTTTTTTGTACGGATTCTCCTTGTAAAGTTGCCAGAGTGTAAGCGATAGAAATGAGTAAAATAATGGCTAGTAACCGTCGCTCATTTACCTTGGTATATTCCAAATTATAGCCAGAGGTTTTTAAATCTCTAAACATAGTTTCAATGCCCCATCGAGCAGCGTCAACTGATAAAGTACGTGGTAGACTATTCAAACTAGTCAGGATATACCAAGGCTCTTTTGGTCCTCGACCTCGATATTTACGTTTCCAATATGCCGCTAAATTAAAACCACCAATTTGATGAGATTTTGTATAAGAAATATTTTGATAAAATCGAGACATTCCTGGTTTAATATCTAAGTCTTTCAGCGCTCGATAAACAGCATCATCATCTTGGATACAAGTCCCTTTTTTCTGACGCAAAGCAAAGTCTACGTTTCTTTCCTCTAGCCATTTAGCGAGTTTGATACTGTGAAATTCCTGGGGGGGCGACGATATGGATTGAAACAATTGATACGTAAAGAGTGTAACGATCTGTGATAGAAAAAGATAGGTCTTTTATTCTCAATAAGACCTATCTATTGCAAATGTTCCCATTATTATATCAAAAACATCTAAAAAATCAATTAAAGTATCGTAATTTGATTTTATTAAAAATTTTAGTGATTCTTCTACAATCAATCAAAAGAGTTAGTGTGGAAAAGTTAGCCAATGCTTTACCTCTTGGCATAAAATTTGAAAGTAGACGAAAAAGACTGCAGCGCTTTTTGTCTTTAAAAACTCTAAATTTTGAAACGATTTGGTTCCCTATAATAGCTAGTTTAATAGAAATATACTGTGACAGAGATGAACTAATTTATATAGCAATTGACCGTACAAATTGGAGTAAAATAAATCTTTTAGTAACTAGCCTGATTTGGAATAAAAGAGCGTTTCCAATATAGTTTACCTTGCTCCAAAAATTAGGTAGCAGTAATCTTAAGGAGCAAACAAGTCATCTATCAAAAATCATGCCAATTTTTAAAGATTATAAAATCTGCCTATTGGGAGATAGAGAATTTTGTTCTGTTAGGCTGGCACAATGGTTATCACAACAGTCTCTATCATTTTGTTTACGTCTTAAAAAAAATGAATTAATTGAATTTGAAGACCAAATTTGGCTAGAACTAGATTCTTTAGGATTAGTCCCAGGAACTTCGTTATTTTTTCAAGGAATTAAAGTTACGAAAAATCGGGGAGTTACCCGTTTTAATGTAGCGGCAAAATGGAAAAGAAAAATTTCAGGAGTTGTTCCAAAGGAACCCTGGTTTATTCTCACAAATTTAAAGTCTTTAGACTTGGCAATTACCGCTTATAAAAAACGGTTTAATATTGAACAAATGTTTAGAGATTTTAAAAGCGATGCAGCGCGGTCTTGGGGAGGCAGTGCGGTCTTGGGGGTCTCCCCCATGAGCAACTGCCGTGGTTCCCCCCATGAGCGACTGCATCAAGAACAGGTGGCTATCATTTAGAAGACACTAATGTTTCGGGTAATCGGTTGATTTCCCTAATTTTATTGATAACAATAGCTTATACGTCGGCTACTCTTCACGGAGAAGAAATTAAACGTAAAGGAGTTCAGAAATATGTCGGTAGAGTAAAAGAATCTGGTCGTTTACAACGACGACACAGTAGTTTTTATATAGGCTTACATGCTCAAACTTGGGTCAAGTTTAGCCATGAACTTATTGATTTAATACAGGAATTAATGGAACTTAATCGTAACAAACAGAAGTATTATTTACGAGGAATGAGAGCTATAACCCTTGCCCTGTCTCCTTTATAACTATTTTCGTCGCCCCCCCAGGTGAAATTCTCTATCTCCCAACACCAAAACTGGATAAGGGCGTAGTAGCCGTAATACTGGAGTTAAAAATTGCTGCTGTCGAAGTAAATTACTGCTTCCTTTTTTTTGTAACAGCTGCCAATATACAGGAATTGCGTGATTTACCCAAGCGAGACTTAACATAATTAAATTGCGCTCTTGCCATTGAGTTCTATCAATTATTAGTAGCAAGTACCCCTGATGCATTAGCTTCAGTTTTTTCCCTCGTCTTCTTTGTTCCCGATTTGGATGATAGTTGCGAATTTCTTGTTTTATTAGTTGCTTTATTATGGGGAACCATAATAGTTTTGCGCTTAACTGAGGCAAATTCAGGAACCTTTGAAGATTCCTCACTCTGCTTTCATACTTTATTGGTTGTGGAAATAGTTTGGCCAATCTCGATAAGCTAACATTTCGATGGTCTTGTAGAAGCAATATTAACAATTGTAGAGTTAAATATTGGCAAGTATTCAGATGAGTCTCGAAGACTGTTTGGTATAATTGAGAGAACATTATTGATTTTGGGGAGCTCTCATACCCCCCTCTTTTTCTAGATAAGGGTTTGCTCAAAGCGTTACTCTATCTACTTTACAACTTCCTTGTCACCCCCTGAGGAATAATCCAATTGGACCATTTAAAGAGTGTCGCAATTCAGTTTTAAAAATTTCAAACTATTGTGAAGAGCGTATTATTATAGTTCTGTTAAAAGAGATATTTAGTTACTTTGGTGTTGAAGACTATTTCGAGGAAGTCGTGAGTGATAGTGATCTCTCTTCATCATTCTCAATTGCCTATTATCCGGCTAAGGTAAATACAAATAAGAAAAGCAATAGTGGAATGAAAGCTCATAAAGACTATGATTTGATGACTGTAATTTTGATGGACAAGCCAGGATTAGAAGTGTTTTGGGATGAGCAATGGCATGACGTTAATCCCCAACCAGGGTATGGGGTGCTATTTCTGTCTGAAACCTTAGAAAAAATGCTAGGTGGAAATATAAACTCAATTATACATCGAGTTCGCATACCAGATGAGGAACGTATTTCTATAGGTGTTTTTAAAGGACCAAATACTAATATTCCTATTCGAGATTACATTAATGATCAAATCCTGTTTGATTCACATGAGCAGTGTTTAAAACATCATCGCCAGTTATTCCGAGGGGAGTGACAAAAAGGCCTGTAAGCTTTTCCGGATGAACTACCCCGCCCTCCACACGGGACGGGGTTTCAGCAGACCCGTCCTTAGAGCGTGATTTTTGACGCTTCATCTTTCCCAGTTGCCTCATTGATCCGGTATGCTTACTGGTCTTTGAGGTAGAGCTAGGAAATCCACGTTTTTCGAGGTCTGTCCCGTACCCCGGCTGTTTTCCTAAAGCTGCATTGAACATTACCATTGTGCTCGTTTTGTCCCTATCGAACTCAAAACCACAAGCATCACACACATGGTATCTGTTTGACAATTCAGCCCATTTTTTATGGACTTTTCCACACTTTGGGCAACGCTGTGATGGTTTTAATTGTCTGGTCGGTAGTTGAAGGACAATTCCGCCTTTGAGTTCAATTTTGTAGGTCAGCATTTTATTCAGAGTACCGAATCCTACATCTAGAATGGCTTTGTTCAATCCAGCTTTTTGCTTTTTTCTTTTTGACCCCTTTTTGGCCTTTCGGGTCATTCCTTTCGTATTGAGCTTTTCAGTTACGCCGATGTCATAACGACTAGATAAATCTGACGTAACCTTGCGATGCAGCGCGGTCTTGGGGGTTTCCCCCATGAGCGACTGCATCAAGACGTGTTGCCAATCTTTACGTGCTAACCCAATTTTCCTCTTTAGTTGGGATTCTTTTTTGTTGGCTTTTTTCCAACGCTTAGACGCCTTTATCCCTTTTTTGAAATTAGGAGCCTGTTTCCTGCGTTTTTCCTTTCCGGCGGCCTTTACTTTAGGCTCTAGAGTCTTCGTGAAACGCTGGTTGGCTATCTCCTCGAATTCGCTGCCATTGAAAGCTGTAATTGCTGTTTCAGTCCCCAAATCGTAGGCCACGATTTTCTCATACGTCAAATCAGATCCTGAACCGTATTTAGCTGTTTGGGCTTCTATTTTGACAGTTATTGAAGCATACCAAGCATTGATACTAGGCTTGTAAGTAATAGTTAAGGTTGTTGGGGTTCCCCAAAACTTTGCTTGACCACGCATCTTTATGGTGAGACCAAGGTCGTTCAGTGTTAAAGTACCATCTTTCCCGTCGGTATTAGCCTTCCAGCCAGCTTTACTAGGATAAGTCCATCCGGAATACTTCCGAATTGGTTTGTACTTTGGCGCTTCACTTAACCCTTGAAAGAAGCGATTATATGACAGGTCTACCCTTTTAATAGTCGCTTGCAAAGAGGTACTATACAGCTCCTTGTATTCCGGCCAACATTCCTTAAAGGCGGGCAAGCAGTTCTGTTGATCAAGATATCCTATGGACTTTTTATTTGCTTTCCATTCATAGCGACGATCAGCTATCCCAGCGTTATAAAGCAACTGGTGTAGTTTTCTCGCGTAAAACATCTTTGATGTAGCTGTTTTATTGGGATACAGACGAAATGTCTGCCTGAGAGTCGCCATAAATGAAATCACCTCCTTGAAATCTTTGTGTCTGTCTTTATATATTCTTAGTATAGTTAATGGTAAATAGAAATATCAAGTACAAAAAGAAAAAAACCTCAGAAAAGAATGAGGGGGGCACCCGCTCATTATGACGAACTAAAAAGGCAGCACGGAATCTGGCTCATAGATACTACTTGGAAATGGTTGCAGTTATCAGCTAAAGATTCCGGGGTGAGCGTTGGAGAGTATATAGAAAGCTGGGCAAGAAGACAGATTACTGATATTTGTTCGCGTAGCGTGGCCTTTGGCCAAGGGGCTATCCATCCCCACCCGTTGCAGGGATGGGGAATTTCGCCCCCTCAAACTCCCCCTATTTCGTTAAAAGTGCGATGCTCCTTGGCCTTTGGGCCACGCTACGCGAATGGAGCCGCTACGCGAACGCATTATCTTGTCGTTGGGTTGAGGCAACGAAACCCAACATCATCGAGCTCGGGCATAAAATAGCATAAAATCAAGGAAGGAGCAACGATTTATAGCGGTACTCGCTATAAATGTAACGAATTTGGACGACAATTGTCTTGATGCAGTTATCAATCAGGCTTGTTAATTTATTATTTAAAGTTTAAAAAAATTCCCCTTTCTGTTTAACCATTCCACTACTGACGCAACGTCTTTTTAATGACCTGGGCTATCAAGCTCCCATCCTGTTTCTTGATATTTCAATGCAGATTGCCACGCCGCTCCTGCTCCTGCTCAATTGCCTCGAAGATGGCACGGAAGTTGTTTGCTCCGAACCCTTCGAAATTCCTTCGTTGGAGGAACTCGAAGAACGCCGTTGGACGATCAGTTATGGGCTTGGTAAACATCTGGAGCAGATAGCCATTTTTGTCAAAGTCAACCATTATATCGTACTGGGCGAGCAACTCGATATCCTCTTGGAGTTTGATATCACGCACCCGTAGAAACTCGCGCAGGCGCGGGTAGTAACCCGACGGCACTTTGAGAGTTGAGACCCCGCGCTCACGCAAAGCCTGGGACGAGGCTAGGATGTCGTCTGTGAGTACAGCGAAGTGCTGCGCTCCCGATCCTCCGTGGTATTCAAGAAACTCTTCGACCTGACCCTTGCGAAAACCGGAAGCTGGCTCAATGAGAGGAATCTTGATCCGCTCGCTCGAGTCAGCCATCACCACTGACCGAAGCCCCGAAAACTCTGTATGAACTATGGAGTCGTCGATGGAGAAAAACCGATGGAAACCAAGCACGCGCTCATACCACTCGACGAGAGACCCCAAGTCTCCCTCCGGGATATTCAGTCCAATGTGATCCAGCGAACGCCCTCCAACACTGGCCAGAATGCGATCAAGCGGATCAGGATCATTGATCGTGACAAAGCCTGGCAGGAATGTCGTACCATTACCACTTCTCTCGACGAATGTGTGGTTGGTATCACCCACCGTCTTGATAGTAGCGATGACGATGCCCCCATGGGTGCCCACGTACTCCTGGGGCGGATGAACCGACACTGCACCCGCTGCCATTGCCCGATCATAGGTCGATTCGCATTCGGTGACACGGAAGGCAATGTCCCTGACGGCGTCGCCGTGGCGAGCGAGATGGGCGTTGAACGTATCGTTGTCTGGTGGCAGCGCAGACGAAACAATCAGGGTCACCTCCCCTTGCCGGAGCGCGTACGAGGTCCACGTACGACTGCCTGTTTCAAGACCCCGGTAGGCGAATAGCGAAAAGCCAAGCCTAGTTTTGTAGAAGCTCGCGGCTTGTTTGGCATTGCCAACCCAAAGCTCGACGTAGTCGAAACCGAGATAAGATGGATGGTGTGCCGGCACATTCATGACAAAATTGTCGGGAGATTGGACACTCCTGACTTGTTGTCGTTGGATGTTCATGAAAACAATTACAGTTTATCGCTTTTTATTTTCCTGCATACAGGGAAATTTGTCCATAGAAATCTCAAATCCTCTGAAACTCTGATTAAATCGGAAATTCAGCGATGTGAGCATCTATGATTGACACTCCCCGCCGAAGTAAGAACGGTGATTCTTACTTGGCCTATGGCCACGGGTGCGCGTTCAATGAGCCGACTTGCTCAGCCAGGTCGGAACCAGAAAGAGTAGAGGCCGATTAGAGTCGATGTCCGGTATTATCCGGAGCACCTCTCCTTCAAATCCGAGCGTGAAACTTTCGCCTCACTCGGCTCCTAGATATTCTTTACCTTTCGGTTTTGCCCATATGGATTAATTGATGACA
>NZ_JAAHIG010000207.1:0-15866 GCF_010692305.1 Moorena sp. SIO4G3
TAGAATGTCCTTCTATGGATGCAACTGCTTAGTACTGGGTCATTCGTCGTAGTGTGGATGCTGTCCTTCAGTGCCATTGAACCAGCCCAGGCAACTACCCTATCTAAACATACTAAGTTTTTAGAGCAGCTCCGGACAAATCAGAGCAAGGATTCAGAGCAATCCATTAGTGAAGAAAGTGAACAAGTAACCCAAACCAAAATCTTAGCACTAGGAAAGCTGGAAAGTCAACAGGAGACAATCCCTGAGCCAATTAAGACCCAAAGATCTTCTGCCCTAAGGAGCAACTCCACCAGGAAACTGACTTCAGCTGTGCCGCCCCACGTCTTACCCCAGACTGAACAATCAGCTAAACCAGCAGCTAAGCCTAAGTTAGGCTCACCCCAGTCAAGGGCTACCCCTGAGGCTCTCCCGACCTTGCTGAAAACCAAGGAATCTGCTCAGCCCAGTTCTTCTGTTACCAGGAGGAAGTTACCATTATCTCGGTTGCAGCAGCAGCAAAAATTAGCCAAACGGGAGTCTACAGCTAAAGCTGTTTCTGCACCGCTGAAAACCCAAAACTCAGCTACCTCAAGGACTGCCTCCCAAAAAAACGTCAAAAAAACCGTAGCTGCTCCAATCCAGCCGACGGCTAAGGCCCAGCCAGAGGAGATAGCCAAAGTTATTCCAGCACGGCCCAAAGGCAAAAAGTCTGCTTTACTAAGCAGTAACGGTAGAGAAAACAGAACTACCCTAGCCCAGCCTAGAGGTAACCGCCAGGAAGGACAACGGACTAAAGCCAAGTTCAGGTCACCCTATGCCAGGTCTAGAGCTAGGTCAATCCCACCCTTTGGAAAAGCCCAAACCTTGGCTTCCTCAAATATCAGCACTAGCAAACCTAACATCACCACTAGCAAAAAGGTTGGTTCGAGAATCCCTGAGTTATCTCAACAGCCTCAAAAACCAGGGAAACTGGAGCTAAAACCAGGACACAGGCATGGGTTAGCAAAGTCATCCCTCCCCAATAAAACTAAAGTCTCTCATCGACCTAACCCTGAAGCTACCTCGAAACTAGGCTCACCAGTCCCAGAGTCGTCGGAACTAAACGCCCGCAAAGCAGCTAACTCTAAGCTAGCTACCCAGAAGCAATCTGCTGACACTAAAGCTGACAGGAAAATAGACCAGTTAGCGTTAACGCCATCACCTCAAAAGCCTCTAGTGTCATCATCGACGCTAAACCTAGAGCAAATAGACTTAACGTTCACGGAGTTCAAGCTAAGCCAACTGTTGCCCTATGGCAGCAGTTCGAGTGTAGATTTGGAAGGAGTACTCCCAGCTAACTGGAGCAACTGTCAAACAAACACAGCCTGTAATCAGCTGCTGCCATCCCTCATTCCGAAGTTAGTTCCGAATAGTCCCAACTCTAGCTCCAACCAGCAGACAACCTCCCAAGCAAAAACCCAACCTTTGGCAGTACCAACAGACCCAATTCCGTCCAATGCTGGTAAACTTCCCAAAAAATTCAAGCAACTGCCTCCTTCCCCACCAAGCCTGCCGGAACAGCTAGGGCAAGGAACGGCCACACCCTTATTTCTGAATAACTACCAAAACCAAGCGGTAGGACAACTGCCTGTCTTCCCACAAACCAAAACACCAGCGTCATTGCCAGCACTTCCTAACTCGATGCCGTTGGGAAGCAATACTCCTAACCCAAATTGGGGCTATTTGCCTTACGTGCCACAAACGGTACTATTGATGCCGATGATGCCAGGAGTAAGTGGGACGATGCCCTTGGGTACGAGTATGGGTAGGAATAATGGGTTATCTGGTCAAGTGCCCTACGTACCACAAACTGTACTATTGATGCCAACGGCAGGGTTCGGCATGTCTACCCCCCAGGGGATAAATAGTTATAGCCCTAGCTATAACCCTAGCTATAACCCTGGCTTGGGTCAGCTACCTTATTTGAGAACTACACCCGCTCCCCTGCCAGCTCCAGTCAATCCCATTCCGATGGGGGGTACTACCTATAACCCTGGCTTCGGTCAGTTGCCCTACCCGAGACCCATGCCCGCTCCTCTGCCAGCCCCAGTCAATCCTATGCCCATGAGGGGTAGTCCTTACAATTCGGGTTTAGGTCAGCTGCCCTATCTGAGAACTTCCCCAGTCCCCCAGTCAGTAGTCCCGATCAATCCCATTCCGATAGGGGGCAGTAGTTATGGCTTGGGCTTAGGTCAGCTACAGTATTTGAACAATATTCCAGGTCAGGTACCAGGGCAATTCATGGCGATACCAGTGGTGCCCAATCCCAACATGCCTCGCTTGAGCCAGTCTCCTTTCCCGGCCACCCCCCCAGGGCAGATGCCAGGCCAATTCATGCCCATCCCAGTGGTGCCAAATCCCAACATGCCTGGCTTCGGCCAGTCTCCTTTCCCAGCCACCCCCCAACCACCGCTACCAGGGCAAGTCACTCCCATCCCAGTGGTGCCAAATCCCAATACCCCTGGCTTTGGTCAAGTACCCTTCTTCCAACCAGCACTACAACCCTGGCCACCGGCTCCTAACTCAAACCTGAATCGACCAACCTCTCCCCCAACAGCCCAATCCCCCGGTCGCCCGTTGCTACCTAGCACCGCTCTCACCCCAGGATCCTTGCGTTTCCAAGGCAGCTTCGTGAATCAAGGGGAAAATTCAGTAGCCAGAGCTCGCTTGGACGGAAGCTATGTGCTAACGCCCCAATTCCTGTTTGGAGCTACCCTAGATCTGACTAGCGAAAATGACCAATTGGTAGACTCACCTAACGAAGGGGCAACTATCAATCAGTTGTTCTTTACGGCTGCTCCTGCTAGCACCTTACCCACTCTGCGCTTTTCTGTCGGTCAGTTGGATTTAACCTCCTACTTTGATCGGAATAGTTTTGCCAAGGATGGGGTAAGCCATTTCTTTAATCCAGTTTTTCAAACTAATCCAGCCTTGAGTGCTACTGCGATCGCATCTCGTCCAGGTTTATTGGTTAACTGGGCAGTGACAGACAATATAGAAGGCAAAGTTGCTCTGTTTTCATCAGCTGAAAGTCTGGAGCGATTTGACCTCAATGGCTTGGCTGGAGAAATTGGTCTGCGCTACGATAATGTGATCGTGCGAGGAACCTATGCCTCAGGCAGGGATGGTGGTGCCAATAGTGGCTTCCGGGAAATTTTCTCCATCGAACGGGGAAGGGATGACTTTGGCATCAACAAGAATGATGATGAAGAAGCATTTGGTGTCAATGGCGAAGTGTTTATTCCTGAACTGAATATGGGCATATTTGGTCGCTATGGGGTTTACCGCAACCGGGATTTGGATGAAGAGGGAAACACCTTCAGTTTCGGAATCACCTTCTTGGATTTGTTTTCTAAGAATGACCGGGTAGGATTAGCCTATGGTCGGGACCTCTCCAATGAGGAATTGCGCCAGGAAAATGGGGATGATGTACCAGATGTGTTAGAGCTATACTACGATTTCCAATTTTTACCTAATGTGCGGCTTGGTTTTAGCCTTCAGCAACGCAATAGTTTAAAAGAAACCTTTGCCGGATTTCGATTGAAAACTGATTTTGATGTAACTCCTAGAGGTAGGTTGAGTCAATGATTCTAGAGGAAGGCAAAAGGAACAAGGGAACAGGCTTACCCCCCATTACCAGGGGAGAATCCTCGGGTCAGAGGCAAAAGGCAAAGGGACTGGATTCACCTTGCCATCCGTGCCGCCGTGTGGTAAATTCTTTACCCATTTACCTCTTACCCTTGACCGTTTACCTCTTACCCTTGACTGTTTCCCTTTTGCCTCTTGCCTTTTGCCTTGAGGCAGCTCAAGCTCAAACTATTCCGGTGCCGATTATCAGAGCCTTTAATCTGCTTAGGGAAGGACGAGTGGAGGAGGCAATTAAAGGGTTTGAGGAAGCTGTCCAGGGTTATCCCCAATCCATTGATGCCAAGATTGGCCTAGCCATCGCCTACCGCCGACAGGGATTGATTGACCAAGCCTGGGATGCCTATCAACAGGTGCTGGCTCAAGACCCTACCAATGAGTTAGCCCTAAGTGCAGTAGGTCTGTTGGGGACATATAAACAAGAATGGCAGGCTCAGGGAATTGAAGCCCTTACGGTCTTGCTCGATATTAATCCCAATGATACAGAAGCTCGTGGTAGGCGAGCTCTGCTGTTAGGTTATCAGCAGCGATTTGGTGAGGCGATCGCAGACTATGAAATTGTGCTGCAAACGGATCCTAGTCCAGATGTGCTAGTAGGGGCAGCAGAAGTTTACACCTACAACGGTAACCCTCAAAGGGGTCTGGAACTCTTTAACCAATACCTCGCCACCGGGAATGTGATTAGTGGCTATGCTGTCCTGGCTTATGCCCAATCCTTAAGGCAAACTGGCAATGCGGCTCAGGCGGTGCAGGTTCTGGAAAACGAGTTAGTCGGGTTCGCTATCATCGATCAGCTGGATGACCTAGGCATCCAAACCCGAGCCGCCCTCGCCCAAGCCTATGCCGAAAATGGACAACTCTCTGAAGCATTGGCAGTATTAGAGCCTTTACAAGGTCTCCCCCAAGCCACATTGCCCTTAGCGCGATCGCTAAATGAAATTCGCAATAAAAATCAAGATCCAGCCCTCGAAGCCCAAGTCTCGATGCTCTACCGTCAAGCATTGGCAGAGAATCCTAATGACCCTAACTTAATTCGGGAAATAGCTGATGTGTTCACAGGCATACCCAGCGAACGGGCAACCGCATTGCAGCTTTACCAACAACAGCTTGCGTTCGAGCCTGATAACCGTAGTCTCATGATTAAGATCGTGGGTCTAGAACGTCAGACCGGATTAATTTCTCAAGCGGAATTGAGCAACCGTCTAGCGACCATACTGATTCCCCTACCTACTGAACCCAGCGAATTGCAAGCGGTGGCAGACGCCTTGATCCCGATCGAGCCGCCGGGGCCACAATTTCTATCTATATACCAAAATATCCTGGCATCTGGGGTTAACGCCCCGTTTTTGTACTTTCGGATGGCTCAACTATATATTGAAGCCAATGACTTGATCTCAGCTAGAAATGCTTTGGCTACTTATACCGCGACACCCCAGGGAGCTAACGATCTGGCAGTACAGTTGCTAGCGGCAGATATTGAACGTCGTGAAGGTAATTGGATTGCTAGCCGTCAGCGTTACCAAGCCTTGATTGCCAGCAACCCACAACGAGATATTCTCAATGGTGCATTGCAAGGATTGTCATCTATACTTCTGCTACAAGATAGACCAGGGGAAGCTGTGGCACTTTATGACCAACTAGTAGCCCTCAATCCTAGTGATGTTAACCTACAGTTAGCACGAGCTACAATTGCCTACCAAGCGAATCTGATTCCAGAATCCCAAGCTGAGGCATTTGTATACTATTGGTTGCAGACACAACCAAATGTGCTTCCGCCCCCAGAACTCTTTGCTCTAGTTGGTGCTCTACCTGCCAATCCCACACGGGAACCCCTATACATTTCGCTGCTGCAATCTGAACCAGACAACATACCAGTAAACCGTCGTTTAATTCAGGTTATTGCTCAGCGTAGTCCAGAATTAGCTAGAGCTCAGGTGATTGAATTAGTCAATCGGGCTCCCTACTCCGTTCAGACATACTTGTTGCAGGGGCGATTGGCAGAAGCGATCGATCAGTTAGACATAGCAGAACGCGCCTATCAGGTGATTTTGACGGCAGAACCCAGTAACACTGAGATTATTGCGGCTTTAGGTGGTGTTCGGTTCCAACAACGACGCTTTGACTCGGCCAAGCAACTCTATTATCGAGGTCTTGCGATCCAACCCCTGGATTTTGGGGTACGTCGTGCCTTAGTTGGACTAAATCAGACTGAAGACTTCAAAGTCAAAGCCCTAGAACAGTTGGAACAGCTAAGACTGGAGGAATTCAGTCGAGGATCTAGTACTGCTACCCTGTCCCGTCAGAGACAGCAAATCCAAGAAGGATTTCTGTTCCGCAGGGGTTTCCAACCGCCTTGGGAACGTTTTGATTAAGGATAAAAAATTAAGTCTAGATGAAGTGTGAAGTCTAAAGGATGAAGTATAGATTAAGTATAAAGGGTGAAGTGTCAAGGATGAAGAATGAAGTGTCAAGGATGAAGTATAAAGGATTAAGGTATCGCAAGGGAAAATCCCAAATGGCAATTAACACTTAAAAATTGGCAGTTTTATATTCACAAATGAATAATCCAGACATTTAAACCAAATATCAGAATTCAACAATTCTGAACTCTGAGGTTTTTAGGCTAGGCTTAGGTTCAGACTTCTTCCCTTAAAAGACTACGTTGGATAAATCTAGAGGCTTGTATCCAACTATGTTTGAGGAGTAAATGTAAGAGCCGCAAATTCACGATGTCATACAACAGCCGTCAACATTTATTTATGGGTCGCACCAAGAGCGTTTCTATCGTTACTGTCACCATTATGTTGAGCCTATTGGGTTGTGCTCCCCATCAATTGTCAAGACGATCTCCAACCCCTTCACCACCCAAGTCATCACCAAGCAAAACCTCTTCAGTCTACCGTGAGTATCCTGAACCAGAGGCTCCCCAAACTCCTTTACTAATAGACCAAAGTACTATTATAGCAGAAAGTTGGAGTGTATACAAAGAGAAATTTATTCAAAAAGATGGGCGAGTCATCGACTACGAAGCTAGCGATCGCTCAACCTCTGAAGGGCAAGCCTATGGTATGCTGCGAGCAGTCATTGCCGATGACCCGACTACCTTTGCCCTGACCTTACAATGGTCTCAAAACAATCTCAAGCGCTCAGGAACCAATGGTACTCTCGAAGATCAACTCTGGGTGTGGAAGTGGGGTCGTGATCAGAGCGGTAACTGGGGTGCGATTGACAGAAATTTTGCCAGCGATGCCGATATTGATGCAGCAACAGCATTAATCCTAGCTTCCCGTCGCTGGAATCGACCGGAATACCTGGATTTAGCGTTGACTAAGCTGGAAGATTTGTGGAACTTTTCCACCAAAGAGGTAAGGGGAAAGCGCTATCTTTTGCCAGGACCTGTAGCAGCCTTTGTCCCTTCTCCATCAACTCTATATCTCAACCCCTCATATCTTGCTCCTTTCTCCTTTCGTCTCTTTGCCCAAGTTGACCCCAACCATGACTGGTTAAGTTTGGTGGATAGTAGTTACCAGGTGTTAAAAGAGTCTTCCCAGGTTTCTGCTGTAGGCTTACCCAGCGATTGGATAGCCCTTGACACCCAAACTGGTCAATTCCAGCCATTGCCACCAGACAGTCCACTCAAAAGTTCTTATAGCTTTGATGCCTACCGAGTCTGGTGGAGGGTTGCTTGGGATGCAGCTTGGTTCAATACCCCAGAAGCATTTGCCTATCTCGGTACTGCCACCCAGCATTTGCAATCCCTGTGGCGTTCTTCCTCAAAGCTGCCCGCCAGGATTGACATCCAAGGCAAACCAACGGTGAGTTACGAAGCCACTTCTCAATATGCCATGCTTTATTCTGCCCTACGTTTAATTGAGCCAGCCATGGCTAGAGAATTGATAGAGCAGAAACTAATACCACAATATCAGGAAGGGATTTGGGATGATCAATCGGCCTATTATACCCAAAACTTAGCTTGGTTAGGGTTATTACCTACCACAGCCATCGACGGCAACCTGTTAAATCCCAGTTAGGGACGGGAATAGTTGAAACATACCAGTAACTATACCGATAACTATACCGATCAATCTATACCGATAACTATACCGATCAATCTATAGCCATCAATCAGGTGATACAGGTGACAAAAATGGTCTCAATGGTTAAAGTTAAGCCTAAACAATACAACTTAACTTTATAAATACATGGTTCTCTTAGTATTCTCCTAGTATTCTTTATTATTACAATTATGAAATTCTTGTTTCGCCGCTCCCAAGCCCAAGATCCTAGGAATAATCATCAACGACGTGCTCTCTATGCTCCTAGATTATCCTTGTTGCTGCTATGTGCAAGCATGGTGTTAACCCTGGGCATCGGTACTACCCTGACCAGAGCTCAAGGGGAGGGTAACCTCAGAAGACAGGAAGACCAGTTCATCCAGAAATACACCTTACCCAAAACCCCCACTAAGGCTCCAGTCTACAAACCTAAACCTCGTCCTCGGCCAGCTGCCCGACCTAGACCAAAAGCTGCTCCGGCAGCGCCACGACAAAGACGCTCTAATCCAGCCCCAGCCAGGGTTGCTCCCGCCCGACCTCGGCCAGCTGCCCGAACTCAGCCACGGACCCAACCCCGCTCCCAGGCCCGACCTCGTTCACAGCCCCAATCTACTCCAAATCCAATTGCTTCTACGCCGAATATCCCATTAAGTGAGTACATCTTGCAATTTAACCGCTCTCCGATTGTAGGCAATCGCCTCCGGATGCGGGGGGTTTATTCCGAAGCAAGACTGGGCTTTACTCGTCCTCGGGGTTGGAATGTAAAAACCGCCAAAGCCTTAATCCGTTTCCAGCATTCACCAGCCCTGATGGCAAATCGCTCTAACCTGACCTTGCGGATTAATGGCACCAGTGTGGCCAGTGTCCCTCTCAACCGCAAGCAGTCTCAGGTGGCTAACGTCATGTTTGCTATCCCAACGACCCTGATCCAGGACTACAATGAACTTTCCCTAGTAGCCCAGCAACACAACACCACTGGCTGTACGGATGGAGGGGATGCCACGTTGTGGACTGAGGTTTTGCCGGATTCAAAATTAATCTTCCAATACCAAGTTGAACCTATTCCCCTAAACTTCAGTCGCTATCCTTATCCTTTCTTTGATCAACTCAGCTTAGATGCCAATCGCATTGCTTATATGCTGCCGCAGGGGAATGTCCAGACCCGATCCGTGGAGTCCTTAGAATCTTGGTTGACTGCTGCGCCTCGCTTACAGGCTTCCTTAGGCAGGTTGGCTGACTTCCGTCCCATTACCACCCGTTTGGTAGAGACTATCGACGAATTAGAGTGGGGCGATAGTTTAGTTGTGATGGGGACTCCTGGGGATCAACCAGTTTTGAAGTCTTTAGCACTGCCCTTTACCTTCTCCGGGAATCAGATTTTAGATGGGAATCAGATTCCCTTACCCGATGATGTCGGTGTGCTAGCACTTACCACAGTCAATGATGGCAGTAACCCGGTCTTGGTGGTGACTGGCAATGGCCCAGATGGCGTGAAAAAGGCTGCCCAGTTTTTAGTACAGCCAGACACCAGTAAACTTGGCACAGGTCAATTAATTTTCGTAGATCAGGTTCGGGATGTACCAATACCATCCTCCCGCAATTGGCCTGGTTATTTGCCAGAAGAAAATTCCTTTACTCTAGAAGACATTGCTACTCAGCCCAATGGTAAACCCTTTAAGGACGTCACAGTGCGAGGCACTGCAGCACCACCGGTAGAGTTTGATTTTCGTGCCTTACCGGATGATCGGTTTAAACGGGGCAGTTCCATGAATTTAGTATACAGCTATGGTCCCCAGGTCAATCCTCGCACCTCTGCTGTAGAAGTCTTACTAGATGATGTACTAATTGGTGGTAAACGCTTGACTAAGAGGGATGGCTCACAGCGAGAAACTCTCAAAGTTGATCTTCCTGCCAATCTGATTAAACCCACCTCTAAAATCAAAGTCGCTTTCCGGCTGAACCCCAGGGAACCAGAGGAGTGTGGTAAAATTACCGATCAACAACTAACCGGTACGGTTCATGGTGAGACCAACTTCAAAGTTAATCGGGAGCCGTCAGTTCAACTACCTAATCTAGAACTGTTGCAAGTAGGTTACCCATTTGCAGCTCCTCAAGATTTGTCCAATACAGCGATCGTGTTGTCAGAGACACCATCTGATACCGATCTGCTCACCCTCCTAGCTGTCAGTGAACGTTTAGGACGTCTAAGTAAGGCAGATTCAGTACAGCTGGATGTTTACACCATTGAACAATTGCCTGATCAGATCAGGAGGAAGCGCAATCTGGTCGGAATTGGCACCAGAGAGGAATTTCCCTTTCCAGAGGTATTTGAGTCAAGTGGTTTGCGTTTGAGTAATGCTCTAGGACGTCAGTGGGGTGAAGCTAGTGTCCAGACTCTACCGGATAGTGAAGGGGTAATTAAAGAAATCATGTCTCCCTATAACAATCAGCGGGTACTTTTGGCTTTGAGTGGTCAAACGGAAAATGGCTTAGACCGGGTGCGGCAGATTCTCACTAAAGATTCTTGGTTCTACCAGTTGCAGAAGGATACGGTTTTAGTTAGTAGTTATCAACAAGACCCTGCTGGTTATGACCCCGATGCCTATAAGCTAGAGTTTTTTGAACTAGCCCGTTCTAAAAAACGCATTGAAAAAACCTCTGCCCTCAGTAAAGCATCCTTCTTCCTCCAACAAAACTGGTGGTTCCTAGCTTTAGGTATTCTGGGCGTAACCTTCCTGCTTTATGGCATTAGCCAGTTGTACCTCAAGCGTGTGACAGATCAAAAAAGTCATTAGTAATTAGTGATTAGTAATTAGTGATTAGTCTTTAGTCTTGATTAGTCTTTACTATTTTTTGTCTATTAGATGCTATGACTAAGCATATGCGCTACTTGAGGTGCGTGCGCGTTCAGCCGTCAGCCGTCAGTGGTCAGTAGTCAGTGGTCAGTGGTCAGTGGTCAGTGGTCAGCCGTTGGCCGTTGGCCTTTGGCTGTTCGCTGAGCGTGGACGTAGCCCATAAGTTGATAGCTGATAGCTGATAGCTGAATGCTATTAGATTAAAATTTCACTGACTTAAAAATGACTAATGAGTAATGACTAATCACTAATTATTACATAACCTATATAGCATTTAAAAATAGATCATAAAACCAAATTATGATTTATAAATAACACAAAAAAATACGGCGATATCTTTAGTAATGTTCCCTGTTCCCTGTTCCCTGTTCCCTGTTCCCTGTTCCCTTTGTTAATCAATATTAGTTTCACATCTCAAATCAAAATGCTATAAATTGCTATGTCTTTTTCCTTATTCAAACAATCGAGAAATAGGCAAAATCGCCCTCGTCGATCCCCTTTAATTACATTACTCGTTGATCGCCTACCTCGGTTTTTTGACCGAGTCCTAGCACGGCTAGGGTCGAATCACTTGTGGTGGCTGATTTTGCTGCTGGTGTTGCTATCCATACCCCTGATTACTACACCCCTAACAGTCAGGCAGCAGGGGATTGTAGCGATCGCACTAATATTGGTTGGTCAAGTGGTAGTGCGCACTGAAGCCAAACAATCTGATAAAACAGTCAGTGAGTATTTTCATCTGTTTTTAGTATGGCTGAGCCTGGTGACCACCATGCGCTACCTATACTATCGCTTTGCCTATACCCTAAATTTTGATACTTGGATCAACGGGTTTTTCTGTGTGCTGTTGTTGGGGGCGGAATTGTATGCAATTCTAACCCTAGTGCTAGCTTATTTTCAAACTCTCAAAATCAAAGACCGAGAAACCGTTGATCTGGCTAACTATCCTCAAGACCAATGGTTCAAGGTTGATATCTACATTCCAACCTACAACGAGCCTGTGGAAATTGTCCGCAATACAGCAGTAGCCGCTCTGGCTATGGACTATCCGGAGGATAAAAAACAAGTCTATGTCTTAGATGATGGCAGAAAGTATCCAGAGCGTCGCAAAAAGTTGAAGCAGATGTGCGAAGAAATCGGCTGTAAATTGTTGACTAGACCTAACAATGATCATGCCAAGGCAGGTAATATCAACACAGCGTTTAAGACTACCAAGGGCGATCTGGTATTGATTCTGGACTGCGATCACATTCCAGTGCGAAAATTGCTGATGCGCACAGTCGGGTTTTTCTACAACCCAAACGTATCCTTTGTGCAAACGCCCCACTGGTTCTTTAACCCCGACCCCTTTGAGCGAAATCTGCAGACTAAGGGTGAGATTCCAGTGATGAATGAACTCTTTTATAAAGTACTACAAAAGGGCAATGACTTCTGGAATGCTTCCTTTTTCTGTGGCTCAGCAGCGGTAATTCGCAAAACCCATGCGCTGGAGATTGGGGGAATTGCCGTTGAAACCGTTACAGAAGATTGTCACACGGCCTTCCGACTCCATTCCTTAGGTTATGAGTCAGTGTACTATGACCAGATTATGGTTGCTGGCTTAGCCCCTGAAACCTTTGCGTCTTATGTGGGTCAGCAAGTGCGTTGGGCAAGGGGAATGGCTCAGATTCTAC
The DNA here is from genome assembly GCF_010692305.1 of Moorena sp. SIO4G3. Classification (NCBI taxonomy): domain Bacteria; kingdom Bacillati; phylum Cyanobacteriota; class Cyanophyceae; order Coleofasciculales; family Coleofasciculaceae; genus Moorena; species Moorena sp. SIO4G3. The sequence continues at coordinate 12,250 of NZ_JAAHIG010000207.1, forward strand.
GGCTAGAATTCCCCTTGTTGAACTGGAAGGCAAAACATCTGACCTTAGGCCAGCGGATTTGCTATTTTTCAGCCACCTCCCACTTCTTCTATGGCTTTCCCAGGCTGATTTACGCTGTCACTCCCACTCTATTCCTATTGTTTGGCATCAATCCCATTCAGGGTTTGGGGCTAGAAACCTTATTTTATGCCCTGCCCCATCTACTGATTAGCCTCAATGCTAACTATATCACCTACAAAGAAGTTCGCTTTTCCTTCTGGAACGAGGTGTTTGAATTTGTGATGTCATTCCAGACGGGGTATGTCACTCTGATGGCGGTGATTAACCCCAAGCTCGGTTCATTTAATGTAACTGACAAGGGGGTATCGGTTAGTCAGCGGAGTTTTGATTGGCAGTCAGTACAGGGTATTTTGGTAGTAACAGCTATAGTGATTGCTGCCTTACTAGCTGTTCCCTTTTGGCTGCTGCTGCGTCCAGAAGATGCAGAAGCGGTCTTGGTTAACGCCATGTGGTGCGTCTTTAACTCGGTTCTGCTGATAGCAGGTTTGCTGGTTGCCTTTGAACAACCCCAACAACGCCCCAAACACCGCCTGCTACGACGCCTTCCGGTGACAATTCACACCCCTGACCAGAGTTGGCCAGGGGAAACGGTTAATATCTCAGAAAGCGGAGTTTTAATTGCCTTAGATAGCTGGCCCAACCTACCTGATCAAGTAGACCTTGAAATTTTGGGAGATTACGGCAGACGAGCCTTTGTTGCTGGACAAATTATCCGCAAGACACCCATTAGTGACCATCAAGTTCACCTTGCGATTAATTTTATCAACCTCACTCAAGCTCAGCTAGATGATTTAGTCTTAGTAATTTATTCCGATGTCAGGGAGTGGTATTCCCAGAAGCGTGGGATCACAGACCGACCCATGGGCTCCTTAGGTTTCTTAGCCACTGGTGTGTTCCGTTCCTTCCGAGAGTTGAATACCCAAACCAGTACTAAGGTGCGGAAACAGATTAGGGCTACTGCTCAGCTTTATTGGGAAGGTAAGTTTTACAGTGGCAGGGCAACTGAAATGGGAGTGATGAGTTTACGGGTGGAATTAGACCGCAGCACTGAATTTTCTGACACCACCGAGCAAACTAGTCCATTGCTCACACCAGAAGATTTGCGGAGAATGGAGCAAGACCAACCTTTCGTTGGCTTGCTATTGAGTCAGGAATCCACTAACCAGTTACCACAGCGATTGTTAGCTCAAATTGTAGATGTCGAAGATTTATCCGATCAAGTTGCCATTGAGTTGAAGTTCCCAGACCAATTAAAGCAGAAACAGGAGACCAAAATTAAACAGCTTTTGAAGGTACTCTAGTTTAAGGTTTAATCGGGTTGAAGGTTTAAGGTTTAATCGGGTTGAAGGTTTAAGGTTTAAGGTTTAAGGAGGTTGGAGGTTGAAGGTTTAAGGTTTAAGGAGGTTGGAGGTTGAACGCGCACGCGTGGCCTATTGGCCAAGGCTTAAGGTTGAAAGCTCACCGGGTGATTGAGCAAGTAGTGCCAGCGCTTCGGCGTTCCCGTAGCGTGGCCGTAGGCCAATCGCATATCAACCTTCACTGGCCTGATGCATTCATTTGCTGGGGTTTGTAGTCAGACCCTAGCTTGTTGGCACAGAATCCTAAATGACGGCTTTGACCAGGTTCGATCAATCCTCCCCAATCCAGGGGGGTGACCACATAGTCTTTAGAGGATTGAGAGTTTTCCCTGTTAGGGGGTTGGAAATTACCATTCCAACTATTGTTAATCGCAGCTTGATTCATTTGGAATGTTAATTCCCAGTCTTCAACCTTAGTACTGCCCTCATTGATAACCTGTATACCGATGCAAAATCCTTCTTGCCAATCTGAATGCAGGTTAGGTACCACTTTTAAAGGGACACGGTTTCTAGTCTGTGACCTTGTAGAGAGATTAGGGTTAGAGAGATTAGGGCTAGGTTCGGGTGTTGGTCTTCGCTCCCTTACACCTTGGTTGGTATCGGGTGGCGGTGAAGGTAAGGGTGCCATAGTGTTGGGTGTGGCACTGGGGGATCGTAAAGGTAGTGGCTCCTTGAAACCTGGATTGGCAAGGGGTGACGGTAGGGGTAGGGGTGTAACTTGCCTTGGTGTGACAGTTGGTGATGGTGCAGGTAACGGTGCAGGTAACGGTGCGATTACACCTGGGTTGCTACTCGGTAAAGGTGCAGGTAATGGTGGAATTACACCTGGGTTGGTACGCAGGTTAGGTGGGGGTAGTGGTGCAACCCTCCTGGGTGTGGGATTGGAGAGGGGTGGAGGTAGTGGTGCAACGCTTCTGGATGGCTGCCTACTTGTTGGTGTTGGTGTAGGCATTTGCCCGATTGACCTGGGTTGGGAATTCGGTAATGGCGTGGGCATTGGTTTGGTTCTGCCTGGTGGGAAACTTGGTCGCGGTATGGAAATTGAGGGGATAATCGGAGCAACTCCCACATTCGGGGCGAAATTGTTGGCAATTAGCAATCCCTGAAGCAGTTGTTGCTTAGGACCCTCCACACTCTGCCAATCATTTTGCAGGATCCCGCCAGTATCCCCACTATTGGGATTCCAACTCCAGTAGGCAAAACTTAGGTTGTTTCGATTAATGTAATCTACCAGCCGCCGCTTCCACACTCCCTCTGTTGAGTTAGGGTCTACCTCCTTTCCACCGAATTCTCCGATCAAAATCGGCGCAATGCCTTGTCTAGCGATATAGTTCCAAGCAATTTCCCAGCGGTATTCCAAATTGTTAGGGAAACTCGGTTCTGAAAACCAAGAGTGATTGAAAACTCCAGGGCCATATTCATGGGGGGAATAGACCAGCTTATTCGGATTAGACAAACGTACTGGATATTCCCTAACTCCTTCCAGATTACCCCCATGCCAATGGGTCGCTAGTCGTTGACCTGGAACATTCTTTTCCACACCTTCAACAACTATCAGCCATTTGGGGTTGACCGCAAGAATGGCATTACCAGCCCTCTGTGCTGCCAGTCGCCAGTCAGTAGCCAGATCGTTTGTCCCCCAGCTGGCTGAGCCATGGGGTTCATTTTTCAGGTCTGCGCCAATCACATTAGGTTGATTACGGTAACGATTTGCCAGCATTTTCCAGGTTTCTATCCAATCAGTTTCCGTAAACCCATCCCCGTACCATAATGGAGGAATACGTTGGTCATTGAGTCGGTGACAGTCCAACAAAATTAATATGCCTTGCTGCTGGGCTTCCTTGATAATGGCATCCATGACCTCCAAGGGCGATTTACCGTCAAGCTCCCGATTGTTACCGATGTTGAAATCAATCCCACTGACCTCTGAGGCTCTTAGAGATTGGATAGAAAACGGCAGGCGAATCATGTTGTAGCCCAAGCTTTTGATCTGGGCCAACATATCCTTGTAGTCTCGTTTCCACAATCCATGAGGAGCATGCAAGTCTGTCTCAATCCCAAACCAGTTCACCCCTCTGAGTAATATCGGGCGACCTAAGGAATCAAGTAGTTGTGATCCTTGGGTAGAAAGAGGTAGCTGCATGGTTCTGGCGGTATTGGCTGCATCAACAGGATGGTGAGAAGGCAAGGTTAATTCCA
>NZ_JAAHIG010000208.1:0-15862 GCF_010692305.1 Moorena sp. SIO4G3
TCTTTCAGGTTTACGGTCAAATTAGTCATTAGTACCCCTACGGGTACTGTCAAACCCCCGATAAACCAAGCAAAATAGATGTATCAGCCAATTAGCTAAAACAACAAATAGCAATACACAAACGATACATGCAAATGGAACGTATTCAGGAAATTCCTACCTTTAAAATTAATGGTTTTGCTGCTCTGGTAGGGATTATTGCGATCGCTAGTTTTGGTGTGTGGTTAGGTAAAGGTCTAGTCGGCTTTTCCAATATCAACGACTTATTTCTCTATACCAACAACTTATTTGGTATTGGTCTAGTGATCGTAGCCTTGGTTGCCCTAAAAGGCTTTCTGACTGTGCAGCCTAACCAAGCCCGAGTGCTAGTGTTTTTAGGTAACTACGTTGGCAGTGTCCGTACCTCTGGCTTTTGGTGGGTTAACCCTTTCGCCTCGAAGCAACTGGTTTCTCTACGAGTGCGTAATTTCAACAGCGATAAGCTGAAGGTAAATGACGCCAAAGGCAACCCCATTGAGATTGCTGCGGTAGTTGTCTGGCGAGTTGTAGACTCAGCCAAAGCCACCTTTGACGTGAATTCCTATGTAGATTTTGTGGCCATCCAAAGCGAGACTGCTATCCGTGGTTTAGCTAGTCGCTATCCCTACGATACTAATCAAGAAAACCTAGCCTCACTCAGAGGCAGCCCCGAAGAGATTGCAGCAGCTCTCAAGGAAGAGTTACAGGCTCGCTTAGAGGTGTCAGGTGTCGAGGTGATTGATAGTCGTATTTCCTATTTAGCCTACGCTCCAGAAATTGCCCAAGTCATGCTAAGGCGTCAGCAAGCACAAGCTATAATAGCAGCTCGTCAAGAAATTATCGAAGGTGCCTTGAGCATGGTGGAAATGTCGATCAAGCGGCTGAACGATCACCAAATTCTTGAGCTAGACCAGGAAACAAAAGCAGCAATGATTAACAATTTGCTAGTGGTTTTGACGGCTGAGCAAAATATACAACCTGTTGTCAATACTGGTAGTCTTAAACTGTAAGCATTCAGCTATCAGCTATCAGCTATCAGCTATCAGCTATCAGCTATCAGCTATTAGCTTATGTGCTAAGCACACGCGTGCGCGTTCAGCTTTTGAATAAAATAAGCTGACGACTGACCGCTGACCGCTGACCGCTGACCGCTGACGACTGACCGCTGACCGCTGACCGCTGACGACTGACCGCTGACCGCTGACCGCTGATCGCTGACCACTAAAGGTAAAGCTGTTACTTGACCATAACTTTCGGGAATTCTATCAATAGAAACTCTAATAGTTTTCAGCTTCATCAGGTAATCAAACTATGGATTTGGAACAGATTTCCCGAAAAAGCCTCTTTGGTCAGCTTTTACGTTTGCCCTTAAGGCTAATTCCTCCTGAGATGACAATGCCGATCTGGCTAGGTAAGCTCGCCGGTAAAAAATGGATAGTTGGTGCTGGCAGAAACGGCTGTTGGTTAGGGACTTATGAGTATGACAACCAACGGGTGCTTGAGAAAACTCTGAAATTAGGAAACACTGTATTTGATATTGGAGCTCACGCTGGTTTCTTTACACTATTGACTTCGGTGCTAGTTGGTGATAATGGAAAAGTTTTTGCCTTTGAGCCCCTACCCCAAAACCTTGGTTACTTAAGAAAACATCTGTCTATCAACAGCATTACCAATGCCACAGTTATGGCAGCAGCGCTTTCAGACCGCTCTGGTATGGCATCCTTTAGAGAAACCTCTGGCAGCTATCAGGGGGGTATTTCTTCTCAAGGAACACTTCAAGTCAAGATGGTTAGTTTAGATGAACTGATTGCCAGTGGTGAAATTCCTGTGCCCGACTGCATCAAAATTGATGTGGAGGGCCATGAGAAGTTCGTTCTACTTGGTGCCAAATCTCTGTTGGAAAGTGCTCATCCTACCATTTTCTTGTCTATCCATGGACGACCTGTCTATGAGCAATGTTGTCAGTTGTTAGAATCTTTAGGCTACAAGATTCAAGTCTTAGACAAACCCCATGGTGGAGAACTTCCAAAAAACCTTGATTTGATTGCTTCTTACCCTGGTTGACCGATTCACTGTAAGTACTAATATCATGCTCGGTTGAATACCCATAATTAGAGGGAGGGTGGGGAGATGGGGAGATGGGGAGATGGGGAGATGGGGAGATGGGGAGATTTTTATTAAGCGATGCAGCGCGGTCTTGGGGAGCCAGTGCGGTCTTGGGGGTTCCCCCCATGAGCAACTGGCGTGGTTTCCCCCACTCGCGCTTTGCATCAAGACAGGGTAATTATCCCGACATGATATAAGCTTTCAGATCGAGCCCGGTTGAAACCTATATCTAGCGTTTCTCATAGCTATTAGTTAGGTACACAGGATTTTTTCCCTATTCCCTGTTCCCTATTCCCTATTCCCTATTTCCTATTCCCGATTCCCGATTCCCTATTTTAAATTGCACTATGACCCAAAGCCAAACCAGCAACCAGCATCCCTAGTACCAAAAACGGTTGCGCACTAGCCTGGTATTTGACATCATTTTTCAGGGGGTCACGGAGAAAGTACATATCCTGGAAGGTGATTTGGGGTATGATTAATAGGATGAGAATAGCAGCGTAGAGCTTCTGATCAATGCTGATTAAATAACCAGCAATCCCTGCTTGAAAGACATCAATCATCAGCACACAAATCCAAGCTGCTGTGGTAACACCAAACATGACTGGTAGGGATTTTAAGCCCAATTCGCGATCGCCTTCCACACTCTTGAAATCATTGACTACTGCAATACCTAACCCTGCCAGGGAGTAGAACAGGGTCAGAATCATAATAGTTCCGTTAAGATGACCAAATAAGCCATGACCTGCCCACCAGGGAAGGGCGATATAGCTGGCACCGAGAGCATAGTTTCCCAGCCAACCATTTTTTTTCAGTTTCAGGGGTGGGGCAGAATAGATATAGGCTAGAAAGGCACCACCTAGGGTAAGACAGGTGAGTGTGGGAAATTCATGACCCGCCCAAACATCGAGTCCGTAGCTAAGAGCGATACCTGCTAGGAGTAGCACCACAATCTGGGTGATCACCTGGGGGATAGAGATGGCTCCCGATGGGATCGGACGGTAAGGTTCATTAATGGCGTCGATTTCGCGGTCATAGAAATCATTCAGGGTTTGGGTATACCCTGCCATCAACGGACCAGAAAGCAACATACAGGCGGCTGCCATCAGAAGGTCTTCGAGTGTCCAAGTGTAGCCACCGGAGGAAGCAGCACCACACACTACCCCCCACATCAGGGGTATCCAGGTAATTGGCTTCATCAACTGCAGGCGAATCTTCCATAGGTTGCTTTCACCAGGAGCTGCGCCTTTCATACCCAGTAGCTGACGGGTTTTGGCACTTTGTTCAGTTAGATTTTCTTCAGTCATAATGACTACCTAGAATGAAATTATCAAATAGCCATCTTGAAACTTAGCCCCTTTGACGGATTGACCACTAAGTTGTGGGGGAAGCAGGATATTATGCCGTTGATCCCCCGCTTCAACGGTGACTTCTGGACCGTATTGGGTGAGTTTCACCTGCTTTTTGTTAAAACCTGGTAAGAATAAACGAACGTTGCGACCAGGAATGTCGATAGTCATGGGTCTGGGTGCCTGGGATGCCTGTTTAAAATCTGGCAGGGCATCGATCAGGGATTGCCAATCTTCCCCTGGTGGGGAAGTGGGAAGAGTATTAACGACTAGAGGGGCAAATTCCGATTCTATTGCTGGGGTTACCGGGGTTTGGTTTACCACCACACCACCGACAGTAACACCCACTTGTTGGGCACTACCCCACAAATACTTGGCTGTGGCAATGGCTAGGGGGTCATCGGTAGTGACCAGATAGGATGCGACCCGATTGGGATCTGCGATCGCATTTTTTCCATCCTCCAACATATTGTTGGCCTGATTCGTTGATTCACCAGCCAAGTCCTCACTCGTCCATGACACATTTAGAATGGCGCTAGTGACTGGTTGGATAAAGGGGGAAATGGCTTTGCCCAGGTCAGAATCTGCCATGACTTGGCGAAATCTACGACTATACCAACTGATAATTTCTGGCATTCCCAACATTCTCAGGGTAGCTTGAGAGCAGGTGCCATCGTAGATGATCGCGTCATACTGACCGCTTTGGTAGTACTCCCGAAGGGCGTTGAGGGCTAAAGCATGATCCATCCCCGGTAAGATGCCCAGTTCTTGACCATAGACATTTTTTAGGGTAGGCGATCGCAAATATTGCTCCTCTAGCTTTTTGACATCTTCCCAGCTGCGTTCCAGTAGTACTGTAGTCATTAGCTGTACTACCCGGAGGTTAGGACTTATTTCCACCGGGTCAGACGTTGGGGATAGCCCCAGCAGGAGTCCAAAGCTAGGACTTGGGTCTTGTCCTACCAGTAGCACTCGTTGACCGAGGCTCGACAGCTGCTTAGCGGCAGCAATTGCCACAGTAGTGCGACCTGTGCCGCCTTTACCCAGAAATGTTAGAATCCGTGCCATAGTGCAAGTCTTTTGCCTCGGTGCGATCGCGTTTATTACAATCTAGTCTACGACTTTCAATTCATCCTCAAAGAACCAGGTAGAGCTGTTGTCCTCAAATTTCACTGTCACGCCAACTCCACTGCCATCGGTCATTTTATAATCTGTGATCGTCCCTATTTGTCCCAGTTTACTTGCGATGTTGTTGCCTACTCGGTCTCTTAGACGAAACACTTTTACTTTTTGCCCAATTTTCATTGCTAATAGATCATACGATAAACCACCCCTCAGTTTACCGGAATCTGTCGCGATCACATCAGGGAAAACTGCCATAAGTTCCACTGCTGCCCCTGGGACTGATATCAACCCCGGTTTAATACCCATAATCTAGGGAAGTGTCGGAAGTGTGGGAGGTGTGGGAGGTGTGGGTAGTGTGGCGAGGGTGCCTGTGCTCCCTGCTCCCTGCTCCCTGTTCCCTGCTCCCTTTGCTATACAAGTTTTTTATCAATAATTTTCTCCAAATTATAACCATGTTATTTGATGAACCTTACTATATTGCGATTAATCAAGCCCGCTGGGCTGTAGCAGAAAACGTTCTCAATCAGCTTAAACTCAATCAGGGATTAAGTTTTACCACTTGCCTTGACGTGGGATGTGGTCCTGGTTGGTTTTCTAAAAAGCTGGTGAATTGGGGAGTAAATGTAATTGGTTTAGAGGGGAGACAAGAACTTGTTGAAGAGGCTAGTAAACGGGTACCTGAAGCTAAGTTTTATCAGGTTGATGTTGAATCTACCCCACAGATGTCTCAATTTGCTGGAGCAGACTTAGTGTTTTGTTTCGGCTTGCTCTATCACACAGAAAATCCCTTCAAAGTCATTCGTAATTTGCAGTTATTAACCAAAAAAATGTTATTTATTGAAAGTATGAATGTTCCTTTTGATGAACCAGTTACCTATCTAGTTGAAGAAGGCAAAAACGAAACTCAGGGCTTAACCTACCATGCCATGATTCCTAGCAGAAGTGGCTTGCTTAAAATGCTCCAAGTTTCAGGATTTCCTTATCTATACGACTATCAGGGTTATGTAGACCATGAAGATTTCTGGGAAACGGAGACCAAGCACCAAAGACGCCGAATATTTTTAGCATCTACAGTAGAGTTACAAGTCAGTGATTTAGTTCCCTCACCTGAGATTGTCACGCCAAAGTATAATTTTTTTAAACAGAAAAATAACAAGCGAGAGTTAGCCACCTAATTTATTGACTGGGCGTGGAGTGTGCCGGGATTTATCCCGGCTATCGTGTTTAAGGCAAAGTTCCAGTCCTTCCCAGAACTTCTAAGTACTCAGAAAGACTCAACCCAGAAGAGGCCGCCATCTTTTTAAGGTTGCCCCAGGCGGTCTTGGTTGCCATAATGCTGTAAGACTTTTTGCGTTCGCCATGGAAGCTTGGTCTACCGACTTTTCTTTTAGTTTTCTCTGACATTTGCTTGACATCGTAATTATATGGGTATATAATTAAAATAACACAGGAAAAGAGGTCGATAAATGTACGGTTGTCAGCAGCACTTGATAACTACTACCCCAGCAAACAGAGCAGTAATAGAGTTTATTTGTGGTGAAGCAAATAAATTGACCAATTGCGCGATTTATTACTGTCGCCAGATACTCTTTAAAACCGGGAAGTATGTCAAAAAGTTTGAGTTAGACAAAACTCTCAAGACCAATATCCATTTTAAAGCAATGAGATCCGCTTGCGCCCAACAAACGTTGCACGGAGTTATTGAATCATTCAAGTCTTATCAGGCGCTAGCAAAGTTGTATAAAAAGGGGCAGTTAACAGATAAGCCAAGAATCCCAAAGTACAGGAAGAAGGGAGGGATGGCGGTCGTCAGTTATCCAGCTAGGTGGATAAAACTGGTGGATGGACAACTTAAGTTCACACTAGGAAAACAGGTGAAAGCTTGGTTTGGAATTGACCACTTCCTGCTGCCAATGCCATCTAATCTTGATTTCAAATCAATCAAGGAATTTCGGTTTTTTCCTAGGAATGGCTGTTTTTACCTAGAATTTGTCTATAAGCAGCCAGATATTAAACCAGGCCAGAAATTAGGAAATGCACTAGGAATTGATCCAGGACTTAACAATTGGTTAACTTGCGTCTCCACTACCGGGAAGTCATTCATCATTGACGGCAAAAAAGTCAAATCCCAAAACCAGTGGTACAACAAGCAGGTGGGAAAAACAAAGAAAGGTAAGTCGCAAGATTACTGGGACGATCATTTGGCAGCTATTACTGAAAAGCGGAACCGCCAAATGCGCGATAACATCAACAAAGCAGCTAGATTCGTTATTAATTGGTGTCTAAGGCATCAAATTAGTACGATAGTATTTGGGTGGAATCAGCGAAATAAAGACAGAATCAGGATTGGCAATAAGAATAATCAAGAGTTTGTCCAAATCCCCACAGCAAGACTTAAAAATCGCATCCAACAACTATGCGGACAACACGGTATTAAGTTCGTCGAGACCGAGGAGAGTTACACCAGTAAAGCGAGCTTTTTAGATAATGATTTTCTACCTACGCTTGGTGCAAAACCCGAGGGGTGGAAGCCTTCTGGAAAGCGAGTAAGGCGTGGACTTTATCGGTCAGCTAATAACGAGTTAATCAACGCAGATTGTAACGGCGCATGTAATATTTTGCGCAAAGTAGTAACACAGCTAGATGTAAATCTAGCCAAGGTTAATAGGGCAGCTTTGAACCTGCCGCAACGGTACAGATTGGATTCTCTCTCTAGTCAGTATTGTAAGCGTCGTGAAGCGCGGTTTCAACCCGCGTAACGACATCCGCTTAGAATCCCTGCGCTTTTAAGCCGGGGAGAGTTCAAAATAACTAGACGAGTTTACGAATTAATGGATAGTCAGGAAGAGCATTTACCTAGCCATGAGTCCATAAATGAGTTGGAGAAGATGGAGATTTATCTTCAGGTATTCCACCATTTTCTGCCTCAGGCGATGGATTTTCCCAACTTGGCGGTACCCTACACCTTGTTTTTGCGATCGCTTCGAGAGAAACTCCATCCAGTAGGGGTCCGGGATATCCAAGCAGTGAATTTGCCATCAGGCTTGACATTCCACGTTGATGTCGGAGATCGACTGGGGTGCGACTTTTACTACGGCCATTACCAAGAATACTTTGATGCCCAACTCTTTTTAGGTCTGCTCGATGCCAATTCCATAGTGCTAGATGTAGGAGCAAACTTTGGTTACTACGCCGTCTCATCAGCTACCAAACTAACTCCCACTGGTTGTGTTCATGCCTTTGAACCTAACCCAGATGCCTACCAGCTTTTACAACAAAATGTAGAAGTTAACCACTTACAACAGTTAGTTTCTTGCCATGACTTATGCGTTGGTGCTGAAGATGGAGAAACAGACTTTTATATTACCCAGGAATCCGCATTTAGTGGTATGGATGATACTAAACGGTCTGCCTTGCGTGAAAAGATATCAATTCCAGTGCGTAGTCTAGACTCCATACTTTCGGAGTTGGGATTATCCCAGATAGATGCCATCAAGATAGATGTAGAAGGATACGAATTTGCCGTATTAAATGGTGCCATGGAAACCATCCAGCGCTCACCCAATCTAGTCATCATGATGGAAGTGAGTGCCAAAAATCTAAATGAGCACAGACGGGAAGCATTGATGTCCTCTCTTGTGAATCTTTACAATCAAAACCTCCGGGGCTGGATCGTAGATTCTAACCCAAGAGTACTAAAATCTATACCAACTCCAGAAGCAGCACTAACCTTAGGGAGTGCAACAAGCGCTAATTTATTCCTAATGGTTTCTGGCTCAGAGCGTGAACATCAATTGAGTAAAGTATATCATAATTTAGAGACACAGGAAGATAGTGATCAACTAAAAGAACCTGATATAGCTTTTCGATCTCGGTTGTAAAGATACTTCCAAAGGCCAAGAGGCAAAAGGCAAAAGGCAAAAGGCAAAAGGCAAAAGGCAAGAGGCAAGAGTTTACTGTGCTCTATATTTTTTATTTGATTTCAGAGATGATTATTAGCAAAATTTCAATATATTATATACCATACTCATGAAGTCCATTAAATAAAATTATGCTAAATAAATTTAATTGGAACAAAACAACTACTGCAATAGGCTTGATTCTTTCCGCTGTTGGTATTGTGGTCGGTCTTTTTGCATCAGAAATCAGATGCTTGATTCCAATTATTAACCAAACTTGTCCAAAAGGGCATTGCAAATCGTTATTCAAGGATAATCAAAGAATTGAAGCAAAATATAATCGTACAGACCTTAAACATTTAGAGTTGGGAGAAGTCGAAAATCTAGAGATAATAGAAAGAAATAACGATACATTGGTAACAGGTATAGTGTATCTTCTTGATCATCCATATCCTGGAAACAAGAACCTAGAAAAAATATCAGTAACAAGTGGTCAATATCCTCATAAGTTTTCCAACCCTGTAAGATTTAAAATAAACTATAATAAAGACGATCAATTTGTTTTAGATTGGAATGATGTTTCAGGCACAAAATTAGTGGGTAATGGGCAATGTCAAAATGCTAAAATAGCAACAGGAAGGCTGACATACCCCGACGGGAAGCATGCTTACAATGTAATGTTTGAACGTATTCAACAATAAAACTCTGGAAATTAGAAAACGTGTCCTTGATTTACGGGTGCATCAAGACAAGGATTAGTATATATACCCGGTGGTGCGTTACGGGACGGGCTGTGCCAACCCTGGCGCTAGAGCTGAAAATGAGGGTGAGCCCGTCCCTAACGCACCCTACGGAACTGTTCACAACTCAAAAGTCACCATGGATATTCTCTACGACCATCAAATGTTTGCCATCCAGAAATTTGGTGGTATATCCCGAATTTTTATTGAGTTAATGCGAGAGTTATCGCCAAACTCTGACTGCTCAATTCATTGGCATCGTGGTATCAAGACCGATGGGTATGATATTTCAGAGTATCGCGATCAACTCACCGGATATTGGGTGATGCCAAAATTGCCCTTTCCAAGAGGTAAGGTCATTAATGACACTATCAATAAACTATCCTTTCAATGGTTTGTCCGTAAATTTGGTAGACAGTATGATATCTATCATCCTACCTACTATGATGCTGACTTAGTCGAGATTGTTAAACCTAAGAAACTTGTGATCACGATCCATGATATGATTCCCGAAAAATTTTTATCAGGACAACCTAAGTTTCAGCCATTAATTAAAAATAAGCAGCAGCTAGTTAAACAAGCCGATTTAATTTTTGTAGCTTCCGAAAATAGCCGAAATGATTTAGTAGAATTATTGGGAATTAATCCAGAAAAAACTAAAGTAACCTATTGGGCAAGTCGAATTCAAGACGCTAACGAATGTGAATTACCAAAGAATTGCCGTAGTCAGCCTTACTTCCTTTATGTGGGAACTCGTTCAAAATATAAAAATTTTGAAATAGTCCTCAAAGCGTTTGCTGCTAGTCCTAAATTACGGGATAATTTCAAATTAGTCTGTTTTGGGGGTTCCTGTGATTTTTTGGAATCAGAATTAAGGGTTATGGAAGAGCATAATATGCGGCAAAATTTCATCTATCTTAGGGGTGATGATGCCCTACTAAAAACCCTATATTGTAATGCCCAAGCCCTAATTTATACCAGCCGCTATGAAGGATTTGGTTTACCGCCCCTAGAGGCAATGGAATGCCAATGTCCAGTTATCTGCTGCTTAACTTCTTCCTTGCCTGAGGTAGTAGGAGATGCAGCTAGTTTATTTGAGCCAGATTCTGTGGATGGACTAGTTAACGCTATGGAGATAGTTGTAGAAGACTCAGAACACCGGGCATCTATGATTGAGAAAGGACGGCAACGTGCTAAGCTTTTCACGTGGCAAAAGACTGCTCAACTGACTTGGGATGGCTATCGTTCAATGAGCTGATGAATCCCCAAGATAAGTTTGGAAAATATCGCTCTTATAGGTAAATTTTTATTACAAAATGAAACATTTTTGGTGCTAACCTTTTAACATCTTCATAATTAATACCGTTTATAGGGTGTTTTTATCAATGGTTATTGAGGGTGATGAAAAATAAATTAATCAATTACCAGATTTCTAACATTTGCTTGTTACTACTATCTCTGTTCTGTGTAGCATTAAACTCATCTTTGGGTCGGCCAATTTGGATTGATGAGTTTTTACATTTTGCTTTCGGTAGCTATGAGACAACCGCTGAAGCTTGGAACGCTATCAGTCGGTCTATTACAACGATTAATCATGGACAAACAGGCATTTATATGCTTATTGACCACTGGTTGATGCAGCTCTTTGGTGCTAACATCTTTTGGCTAAGATTTCCCAGTATTTTCTCTGGCTTGGTCTTGTTTTTAGCAGCAATTTATCTTTTCCGTCTTTGGGGCATGCCCTTTTTCTGGCAAGTTATTGGTATTCTTGCTCTTTTTTCTCAAACTCAGCTAATGTATTTTGTGGGTGAAGCCCGCCCTTATATGCCTTTAGTAACTGCTACCGTTTGTACATTGGCCTATTACAGTACCCCTTTGCCCCAAAGAACCCGTCCGATTTTGACATTTTTTGGATTATTTTCTATTTTAATGGGGGTACTATTCCATCCTTACTTTTCTGTTTATTGGTTGGCAATTATTGTATTTACCTACTTGCAAAAATTGATTCAAACGGGCGAAAAAATTTCAATTAACTCTGTCATTCAACATACTAATATTCCTCTTTCTGTCCTGGGCACAATAGTCTATTTTACTTTAGGCTTATTAACTTGGTTACGAGGGCGACCAGAGTTTAAATTCGATCCTTTTTATTGGATCAAAAAGGATGAGTTACTCACAACTTTTATAGACTTGAGTCATTTTGAATTCTTACAAAAATTTTTAGAGCCCTTGCTGATTACCATTTTCGTGATTTTTTCAATTATTATAGTTTTTCCAAAACTTAGGAAAGTTTATCTTAAAGACCTGATCAGTCCTGCTTTTTTAATAATTATAGCCTTGGGAATATCTATATTTTTATCTTATGTCTCTTTTCGGAGTGACTATTGGATTCTAACAAGACAATGGGTAGCTTCAATCTCACTTGTTCCTTTGGGTTTTGTTTGCCTTGCGTATAGAATCTCAAGAATTTTTTCTAAAATTCATATAATTATAGCTTTTTCATGGATAATGCTTTGTTTTACTCCTATAGTTCTTCAATTTAATAAAGTAGCTATTTCTAATTCTCAAGCTCTTAGAGAAAGGTTGGCTCAACTTTCGGTAATCTCAAAAGAAGATCAAGATTATTTTGAGTATTTAGAGTCTCTAGAATATTTTGAAACCCCTAAAAATTTACAAAATCAAAATGTTGATGATTCTAACCAGTATTGGGTGTCTTTAGCTAATAAAAACATTCAACAAGGTGGTAGAGTTTGGAAAGGTTTTAGAGGTTTTTATGGCCATCCTAAATAAATTAGTAATAGGGTTAATTTTATTTATAGTCAAAATTAACCTTTATCAATTTTATCAGGATATTTTTTTACCTATTAGCAGAATTGATTTTCCTAATCTATATCTGAAGATAGGATCTAAGGTTCTAGAGATAGGAACCATTAAGCTATCCCATACTTGTATTTGTTTTAAAGTTGGTTGACTTTGCTTAAGGATTAGTTTATTAGCTAGACTAGCTAGTAAACCCACACTATCTAAATAGAGACATTTAACAATCTTTAGATTATCTGGTATTATTGCTTTAAGACTGGATTTACTATAGCGACGATAGTGACCAATAGCTGCATCGAAGGGAGTAAACAATCTTTGATGAGCCGGACCTAAAATAACTAAATTTCCATTAGCTTTTAGATGTTGAGACACTTTGATGACTTCTTGATTATCATTGTGGATATGTTCTAAAACATCAAGGTATAAAATTGAATCAAAGAATTGCTCATTAGTCAAACTATCAATAGTTCCATTGCGGGCATAACAGTTGATGATACCATTTAAATCAATCGATTGTTCTAGAGCATGGAAAAGCTGATTGTCTGGCTCTAGGCACAACCACTGACTATATGGGGAGCGACAGAGTAAACGGGTGTTGCTTCCTATCCCTGCCCCAACTTCTAAGACATCACCTTTGATATATTTCGTTAATAAGACTCTTATATAGTTTTTCCAATTCTTGGCTTGAGCAAATAGCTCTAACTCTGTCCCAACATAGGTAAACTGGCTCATGGTTTTAAAGGAAAGAAATCATCAACGTAATATTTATAATCGCGAACTGGAATCAAGTTGGACTGATTGCGCGTTGACAGGATTATCAGACTGAAAACAGTTCCGATTAAGACAAGTTGGAACATAGATAGGACTAATAAACCCGACACGTAGGTAGCCCAGCCTGGTATCCCCCAATCGGTAAAGACTCTAATCAGCAAAACTAAGCCTAAGAGCAACAATAAAATAACTAACAAAACTACAACACTTAATAAGATTCTCGTCCCAACAATATCTCCGTACACTGCAATAGAACTCAAGCCATGTGTCACCAGGGACACTAAGTTCATCTTGGGTTGTCCAGCTAGTCGCTTCGCCCGGGGCACATCTACTTCAAGATAGGGAATTCGAGAGCGATAAATGCCTGATGAGTAATGATTCCAAATTTCTGAAATCACTACGACGTTCTTCAATAAATAAGCAGGTAATAAACTGAAATTACCGACGCTAATTTCTTTCCCTATAAGCAGGAGATAAAGCTTTTTGTAAATGAAATAGAAAAACTTAAATGTGTAGCTTTCAGAGCGCTTACTGCGCTTAGCAAAAATTATTTTATTGTTACCTGTCTTGTCCGAGACATTCAGGAGGTGCTCTATCGCAAAGGGATTATCTTCCCCATCACCGTCCATCACCACAACCCAGTCGCAGTCTGAGTGGCTATATACATAGGACAAGCCAACCGCTATCGCTCTCTGGTGACCAAGGTTGCGGCGAAGTCGAAGGATGTTAACTGCTCGAATCTGGCGATGTTCTTGATGAGTCAGTGAATCTGGGATGGGCATAGTTGAATAGTCATCAACAATAACAACTTCTAAATTGGTGCCTTGAGGAATAATAATCTCATCAATAAGCAGCAGTAGCTTTTCCAGAGCTTCCCAGTCATTAAATGAAGGAATGACAATGACTAGATTTCTCCTATCAGTCAAGTCAGTAATTAGAGACTGATTTAGAGACTGTTTTGGCGGTGAGAGCTTTGAGAGTCCCATTTATTTCCTCTCAGACGATGAAAAACTAATAAGTTAGAGTACATGTTTTCCTGCAAAAAGTCTACCCATCACTTCAGTACAGGACAAAAAGGTTGAAAAGAAGAGCAGGATGGGGTTTCATCCGAATTTAGAAGAGTGATATCAAAACCCATAAACCAATAAGGGCGAATTGAAGAAAGCTCTCCAAGCCCATTTGGGATGCTACGGAGCGAGAGTTTCGTTTCTAGCCAAGTTCAATCTGCCATTGCTGAAAGTAAACATAGTGAACCTGAGTGAACTCGGATTGTAATTTGACTCAGGCTATGCCTGAGTCAAATTACAAACGACTGCAACAATTTTTTCGACGTTAATTATTGAAAATTTTATTGGTTATCTATAGGGAGACCAACCAACCCTTTAAATTTAAACCAGAGCGATCGCAATTTCCAAAACTTACTGGTCTTCATGGCCGCTACTTCCAGTTTGGTGTGGTGTAATTCGTATTGAGTTTGTTGCAGTTCTGTATTTTTACTCTCTTGAAGTTGTTGGGATTGAATGAGCTCTAATTGGGTGTTTTCTAATTGGTATTGAGTTTGTTGTAATTGGTCTTGAGTTTGTTGTAATTGGTCTTGAGTTTGTTGTAATTGGTCTTGAGTTTGTTGTAATTGGTCTTGAGTTTGTTTAAGTTTAGTTTTAACTAGCTCTACTTGGGCGTTTTGTAATTGGTATTGAGTTTGTTGTAATTGGTATTGAGTTTGTTGAAGCTTAGTTTGAGTTTCTTGCAATTCTAGGCTTCCGCTCTCTTGAAGCTGTTGTGATTGAACTAGCAATGTCCGCAATTCATGAAGTTCTTGTAACTCCTCCGAGAGTTCTTGAGCAGTTTTCACTCGACCACAGGCAAGGGTCGTTGAGTACTCGTGGTCTGTAAGACGAAATTTTACAATATCATGCCATACATAGTCGGATCCAGGCCAAGTCTCAACAACATCATGAAAAGCCATCCATCCCCCAACTTTCATAAGGGGTAATAATAACCCAAAATCCGTAAGCACATCTACGTATTCATGAGAACCATCAATAAATACGAAGTCAATCGTCTTGTCTCCAGTTAATTCACCCCAACGCTTCAGAATTTCTAAAGAATATCCCTGAAAAGATTTGATATAGGAAGCCAGTTGGTATTTATCAATGTTTTCTTTCCAGACCTCAAAGGCAGTCTTTTCTGGTATATCGTGACATTGCCCTATCCATGGATCAATACAGTATATCTTTCGATTAGTCCCCACACAGGCAAACGCCATAGCTGCCGTAGATCTTCCTTTATAAGACCCAACTTCAACAATAAGAGCATCCTCAGGGAGGGACTTAACTTTATTGAATAAAAACTCTTCTTGACCAGGAACTAGGAAACCATCAATGGTTTCCACAGCTTCTTTCACCGTCTCGTAACTGTTGAATGGTTCCTTAGCACTGACAACTTGATTAAGCACCGTATCAACCATGATTACACTCCTGTTTTAGCTGATTTTAATTATTGAAAATTTTATTGGTTATCTGTCGGTAAACCAACAAACCCTTTAAATTTGAACCAGAGCGATCGCATTTTCCAAAACTTACTGGTCTTCATGGCCGCAATTTCTACATTAATTACCTTCAACTTAGCCTCAGCTTCGTTCAGTTGGTTCTGAATCTGCTGTAATTGATTTTGCTGAAAATGCTCAATTTTTTCCTGTGACTGTGCCAATTGTGACTGAGTATGCTGGAGGTGTGAATGTATTTGGGTTAATTGTGATTGAGTATGTTGTAGGTCTGAGTGTACTTGCGTTAATTGTGACTGAGTATGTTGAATTTCTGAGTAAGCGTGTACTAACTGTGACTGAGTATCCTGAACTTCTGAGTTTGATTGATTTAATTGTGACTGAGTATGTTGAAGGTCTGAGTGAGCTTGGGTTAATTGTGACTGAGTCACAATTAACGCAAGTACACTCAGACCTACAACATACTCAATCACAATTAACCCAAATACATTCACACTTCCAGCATACTCAGTCACAATTGGCACAGTAACA
>NZ_JAAHIG010000209.1:0-15840 GCF_010692305.1 Moorena sp. SIO4G3
TCCTTACTTGAGGGTGAAGGTGATGACCGAGAATAGTCACGACTGGATCCAGTTTGTGGAGATGGATTCTCCTGCGGCAGTGGCAGGAGTGGATGCTGGTGATCAGTTACTGGCTATTGATGGGTTGCGAGTCAAGGGGGATCAATTATGCGATCGCTTAAAAGATTACCAAGCTGGTGATGTGATCGAGCTTAGTGTATTCCATCAGGATCAATTGGTCACTCTACCGATTACATTAGGCAAATCTCAACCCAGTCGTTACCAAGTTATGCCAGTGAAGAATCCTACCAATGGGCAGCAGCAGAATTTTTCTGGGTGGTTAGGGGCATCTTTGGCCAAGATGAGTTGAGGGATAAGCATTCAGCCGTCAGCTATCAGCTATCAGCTATCAGCAGTTTTCAATTGGGTTAGGTACACATTATTGGGTTTTAGGGAACAGGGAACAGGGAACAGGGAACAGGGAAAAAATCCTGTCTACCTCATACTTGTGAAAAACGCTTTATGCCCATAGTTGATAGCTGATAGCTTACACAAATTGATAATACCGGCTTACCACTGCCAGCATTATCTGACACAGATAAGGAGTGCGATTGTAATGCTTCAAGCTTTACCAACATTTATAACTGTTGATCAGTTTATAATCCAGTATGGTGACAACGAAGGCTATGAATTAATCGATGGGGAATTAATTGACAACGAACCTACGGGACCACATGAGGAAGTAGCAGGGTTTGTGGGACGGAAGTTAAATGTGGAGATTGACCGAGGATACCCAGATTATGTTATTCCCTACCGATGTCTGATCAAAATTTTAGGAACCCAAACAGCGTTTCGTCCTGATGTGATTGTATTAGATATAACTCGGCTCGTAAATGAATCCTTATGGCACAAAGAGCCTGTGATTACGTTGGGAACCTCAATCAAGCTTGTTGTTGAAGTTGTTAGCACCAATTGGCAGAACGATTATGCTCGTAAGGTTGAAGATTATGCCATACTACTGGAGTTTAGACTATTATCAAATAACCCAGTCTTCTTTTGAGGCTGAGATCTTAGTAAATTTATTCAAAATTTGAGTTACCTTTTCTTATTTTTACCTTTTTTAGCAACCGTTTTTCTTTTTTTGACCACAGGATAGCGAATTCGTTTGTTTCTTTTTTGCCCAGTTTTCCATCCGGTCGATTTTCCACGGGGTTTGGGAGATTGTGCTGGAGTTCCAATCTCCATCAAAAGTCCTAACATCGACTGGGCAACTCGTCCAGGCGTTAGGTTCGACTGGGATTTTTGCCAGGGAAGATGGTGTTCTTGTACTATATCTTTGGCTAACCACAGTTGCCAAGTCATCAATGGCATCAAATCGCTCCATCTTTCACACTGATGTGGCGTACTTAAAGCTGGTAATGTCCAATGTAATCTTTGTTTAATGAATCGATACCAATGGTCAACGGCAAAGCGCCTTAAATATTTTGACCATATTTTTTCTATTGATGGCATTTTCTGGCCAATAAAGACTAACCACAAAGGTTTTTGTAATGAACCTTTTTTAGTTGAGTCAATGCGCTCAACTAAAATCAGGTTCATACATACCGATGGAGAGTTACGAAAGTGTAGTTGTGACCATTGTTGCAGTTTTATTTCTCCTAATTTTGGGTCTTGTACTTTAACTGTCTCACAAGCTTCCCACCAAGTTGATTGGTCGTTAAGCTTAAATTTAGCTCCATGTTTTCTTGGTCTCCCTCGACCACTATATTTTCCAGGCTCTGCCCATAAGCAGCAATTGGAGCGGATTCTTATGAGGCAATCTGCTTCAATATCCACTGTTTGATTCACCCAAGAAGCATTACCATATTCGCTATCTAATAAAGCGAGAACTGGTTTATTTAAACTTTTTGTTACTTTCCTTAATTGCCAAGCTGCCTTACCAATAGGTGCTTCAAAACTGGTAATTCTTTCATGTCTTAACGGCAGTGCCCAACTCCCTTTTTCTTCTGGTATCCAAGCTATAGTACTATAACCTTGTCCTATAGTCACTTTTCCGGAAGCTGATGGTTGATGATGATAGCCACGATCTTTGAGAGTCGGAGAATCCGGTCTTGCACTATAAGTATGATCTATTCCTACTGTAATATATTCAGATTCATCGCCAGGTATTTGTTCAAGATATAACTCCATTAACTTGTTGGAATTTGGGCGACAATCCTGGAGACATTCATAAACTGAAGACCATTGGCGTCTAAACAAAGGAGAAAGAGATAAATCTGCCAAAGAATGGGCATTTCTTGTTGTTAAAATTGCATCCAACAAGTCAAAAGTAGCATCCTTGGCAAACCCTAGACAATTGTAAGCATTAATTCTAAATTTTTGGAGTTGACTTATGCTAGTATTCATCTGAGGGAGTGACTTAAATTTTGCGATTTTTAAAATTTTCTCCCTTTTTACTCTTCGATTTGTATGAATATTTGTAAATCCCGACACTCGTGAGTTAGCTCAGCTGTAGGCGACCCTACGTTGAGCCAAAGGCGGTGCTGGAAGCAATTGCAGTTCTTGGTTTGTGGTCGCACTTCTGAGTTTGCGATTCGGCGTTCCCACAGCGTGACCTACGGCCACAGCCGTTCGCGTAGCGGAGGCCAAAGGCCACGCTACGCGAACGCATTTCTGGATTAGCGATTGCAGTCTTGGGAAATCCCAGTTAGTCTAAACTCCAGATACTAGGTGTTCCTGAATACTGGATTGTCGATTATCTAGGCATTGGTGGTAGAGATTATATTGGTAAACCTAAACAACCAACCATTACAATTTTAACTTTACTAGATGATGAGTATCAAAAACAATTGTTCCGAAATAATGATGGTCTTGTTTCCAAAGTCTTTCCGGATCTTAGTTTAACTGCTAACCATATTTTTGGCTCTAGTCTAATTTAGATATTATTGTTAGATATATACAAATTATCCTAGTCATGATGGAGAAATGGATCCCCCTAAATCCCCCTTAAAAAGGGGGACTTTGATGTTTAAAAGTGTACCTCATAACTGCGATAAAAGCTATATAATTGTAAAACCATTGTATAAATAGGAGACAACATGAGTAGTGTCATATCAAAGCATATTGAAATTACACCGGGGGTTTGTGGTGGCAAGCCTCGCATTGCCGGTCATCGCATTCGGGTTGAGGATATTGTCATTTGGCACGAAAGAATAGGATTGTCGCCGGATGAAATTGTTTCACAATACCCTACCATTACCTTAGCAGATGTCTATGCTGCTTTAGCCTATTATCATGACCATTTTGAGGAAATCAGGCAACAGATTCGTGAGGATGAAGAATTTGCCCGTGATATGCAAGAAAAAACACCATCCTTGGTTCAGCAAAAGTTAAAGCAGTAAGATGCCTCAGACAATTCGGTTTCACTTAGATGAGAATGTCAACAAGGCCATCGCTGACGGGTTAAGCCGGAGAAAGATTGACGTTACGACCACTAGCGATGCAGGATTAATTTCCTCTTCGGATGAGGAGCAATTAAGATTTGCTTACAGCCAGGGGCGAGTGATGTTTACTCAGGATAGTGATTTTTTGAAATTACACAATTCTGGCTTTGAACATTGCGGAGTTGTTTATTGTGTGAAGGGACGTCGCTCCATCGGTGAAATTTTGCAGGGATTAATTTTGATTTGGGAGGTGCTTGAGGCTGAAGAAATCGCAGGAAAGGTGGAGTTTTTATAAGCGATGCAGTGGCCTCACGGGGGTTCCCCCCACTCGCGCTTTGCATGGCTGACATGGATTAGTGATCTCAAAAGCCTGGTTCACGCACCCTACAAGATTGCGATCGCACTGCATCGCTAAATAAATGGTATAAGCCCCCCGCTGTTTTGGGGGGTATGGGGGGAGGGAAAGGGAAAAGCGATCGCAAAGCAAACCCTCAATCAACAAAAACCAATCGCCTCAAAACTCTCATCACCTCACCAGGATTACCAGTTGGCACCGGCTGAGTCCACTCCGTTACCTCAGCAAATCCTCTGATATATAGGGCGTGAATTATTTTTTTTACCCCTTTGAGTGAACCAATCACTATAACTTTGACATATTCTCTGCCAGAAACTGGCTCCCTAGAGGCTTGAAGCTTAATCGATGCTGAGGTGTCTTGGCTAGAATCACCTAGAAAACTCTTGAGCATTTGGCTTGTCCCAAATTTTAGTTAACAAATATATTCGCAGATCTGCGAATATTAAAAGGCTATCGGATATTCGCAGATCTGTAAAGATTTACTAGCTCATGATCTTTTGACACGATCGAGGTCATGGGAAAAGTAGGAAAAGCGCTCAAACAAACCTTAGCAACCCACGGCATCAGCCAAAACAAATTGGCCGTAACACTGGGAGTTAGACCATCGGTGGTATTTCGCTGGTTTCATGAGCAAACTGATCCTAGCGGGGAAACCATTGCGGATATTGCTAAAGCACTCCAGAGTATCAATCCCTCCGCTGCTGCTGAATTCGTCAAGCTTTACCTGGGGGAATTCATAGAAGACCAAATCGAAAACCAAGACGAAGAGGAATCCTAGACTGGCTTTGGGTAGAATAATTCTTGTTGTTTGTTAATTCTCAATTAACAACGCCCCTATTCAGCTCTGGCTTCACCCAACAAGCCACTTTATGGTCAACACTTACTAATTCCAAGGTGGGATCGTTCTGCCAACATTTATCAATCACGAAAGGACAACGAGCAGCAAAGGGACAACCTTGGGGATAATTTGTTAAATCTGGTGGTAACCCTTCAATGGTCTGCAAACGCTCTTGGCGCTGTTCATCCAGACGGGGAATACTGTTGAGTAAACCAATAGTATAGGGATGGCGAGGATTTTTATAGATTTCCATCACCGATGCTTGTTCTACGACTTGACCGGCATACATCACTAAAATCCGATCCGCTAATCCCGCCAATAGCGCCAAATCATGGGTAATCCAAATCACGGCCATCCCAATTTCCTGGCGCAGTTTCTTGACTAATTCTACAATTTGGGCTTGGATGGTCACATCCAAAGCAGTGGTAGGTTCATCCGCAATCAGCAACTGGGGATTACAGGCTAATCCCATGGCAATCATGACTCGCTGGCGCATCCCTCCAGAAAATTGGTGGGGATAGTTACTAATCCGTTCCCCTGCACCAGGAATTCCCACTAATTCTAAGAGTTCAATCGCCCTAGACCGTCCTTGCTCTCGGCTCATCCCTTGGTGTAACCGTAGGGCTTCAGTAATTTGCCTTTCTACCTTTAGTACTGGATTAAGGGAAGTCATGGGGTCTTGAAAAATCATAGCGATACGGTTACCCCGGATTTTCCGCATTTCCCTCTCACTAAGCTTTTGGAGGTCACGCCCTTCAAAAATGACCTCACCATTGGTAATCTTTCCAGGAGGAGAGGGGATTAGTCCCATAATCGACAGGGCGGTGATGCTTTTACCAGAACCGGATTCACCAACAATCCCTAGGGTTTCCCCTTGATTGACCTGGAAGGAAATACCATTGACAGCATGGACAGTACCAGCTGGGGTGAAAAAGCGTGTTTCTAGATTACGAAGGTCTAGGATTGGTGACAAGGGAAGAATGAGCAAAGGGTGAGTTTAGTATAGTTTATAGCAAAGGGAATAGGGAATAGGGAATAGGGAATAGGGAGTAGTGAATAGGCAAGAGGCAAGAGGCAAGAGGCAAGAGGCAAGAAAGCACAGGGAAGTCGGACATGGGAAAAATTCTGTTTACTATGAGAAACGCGATCGTCGATTTCATAGTTTTCTACTCCCGATTCCCGATTCCCGATTCCCGATTCCCGATTCCCTAGTTCTATAAAAAACATTCATCCAATCTATTTTTAATAGTTGCCGCCCAACCAATAGGGGATTCTTCGGTATAAAATATCCCAGCGGGCAAATGACCTTTAGGAGCGTCTAAACTAAAGGTTAACTGAGAATAAGAATGCCAAGAATCGGCATCACCCTTGCGCCATCCTACTAGATCGGCGAATTGATTATAATCTTGGCTAACTTGCTGCCACAGTTGAGATTGTATTCTAAATCCAAAATGACCTTGACTATACTGCTCCCAAAGCTGATTTAGTGTTAGCAAATCCTCACAGGGAAACTCTAGTAAGTCTGATTCTCTGAGATAATTCAACCCTTGAAGCCATTCTTGGTCTTTTTTACTAACCTTCTGCTGTTGTCTAAGGGTTTTAGCTATGGATAATACAATTTTATTGGTTTCCACATCAGCAGCTTTCCACTGCACTTTCATCAATAAAGTCTTAAGGTGAGTGTAGTCTATTTTTAGATTAGTCATAAGTTTAGGGAGTAGGGAATAGGGAGTAGGGAGTAGGGAGTAGGGAGTAGGGAGTAGGGAACAGAGAACAGGGAACAGGGAACAGGGAACAGGGAATAGGAAAAAAATACTCTGTACTTTATAGTTATGAAAAATGCTGTAATAATTGTAATTATTACAATTTTAATTTTCAAGTTTTTGATTATTTTTTAAATTTAATTGAATTTTTGATTAAAAATTAGCGAAGCAATCAAATAGCAGCGCCTAACTTTATTTATCTCTTAATAATTAAAAATATAATACTCATTAATTACCAATATTTTTTATAATTTCTACTCCCTGCTCCCTGCTCCCTACTCCCTACTCCCTACTCCCTACTCCCTACTCCCTACTCCCTGCTCCCTTTGCTAAACATTTACATAATTCAGAGTTTAATGAATTTTTCTTAAATGTTATAAAGCTTGCTGGATTTATATATAAAATACCCTTGGCAATAAAAATCAGCCATCACGTTGAAATAGATAAGTACATTTTTAAGCTATCAGCTAATGCTTACTTGAAAATTTTACTGAGGAAAAATAGTCATGACTAGTAAATTAGCGATCGCATTGATCGCAATTAGCGTTTTTGAGCTTTCGGCACAAGAGGTTAGTGCTGCGTCGATTACCCCAATCAACCTTGACGACCTGACTCTGGGAGCAACCATCACAGGACCAGTCGGTCCGACAGTAGATGCATCCCTAATCAATGGTGACGGAAACAGCCTCGGGGACTTGACCAGTAGCGTTTCTTGTCCTGTTGGTTTTCTGACTTGTGTGCCGCCCCAAAATCCATCGGGAACAATCTACACTTATATACACAAAGTTACTCCTGGTGTGGACTTTCCTAACGATCCCCCTTTCCCTCAACCGGATGGTTTACTTAGCTTTGATGATGTCAATCAGTTCGGGTTGGAGTTCAAAGCTGAAGGCTTTACAGGAGTTGCGGGCTATAGCTTTGGGGAAGCGAAGCAGGCACTCGGTTCGAGTGGGGAGTTTTCAATAAAGCTTGATGAAGATGGCAGTCTAGTCTGGAGCGTTGTCGGTGGATCAGATTGGAGTACTAATTCCGACACTCCAGAAACCATCTCCTTCTTTTGGCAAACGACACAACCTCCCATTGGTCCATTTGGGACGTTCACCGCTAAGAACGATACCCAATCCGGGACAGGTAATGGTCCACTGCCTCTGGCAGTCCCAGTGCCTGAGCCGATGTCATCTCAGGGTCTACTGGCTCTGGGCTTTCTGGGCTTAGGATTAGTGGTTAAGAGGGCTATCGGCTCTAGTCTCTTTTAAGGCAATTAGTAGGGAGTAGGGAGTCAAGATGCAGTAGCTGGATCAAGGGCGTTCTGTCAATCAAGTAATGAATAGCAGTAGAGTGGGCATCCTGCCCGCTCGAAAATAAGGAGGAAACTGGCAAGATGCCAGTTCTACGCAAGATGCCAGTTCTACGCAAGATGCCCATTCTACAGGTGGAACCCAAGCCGCGAGCGATTGCTCGCGGTCTTCGAGGCGTCTGGAATTTTGGGTAATAGTAGAGTGGGTAAGGCAAATCCTTACCCACTCAATCAGCTCTCGATGGCACTGCTTTTAGGTGCTACACCTAACCGAATTTTACTTATCCCTAAACTGGTTCAACCAATTGGTCAAATCCACTTCGGTATCAAAATCTAATAACGCTTCTCCTAAATCCTCCAACTGGTCAAAGGATAATTCCTCAATTTGATTTTGTAATTGGGGATTGATTTCACCGAGGCGACGGCTAAGTAGACGCTTAATTAAATTAAGCTCATTGCGCTTTCCTTGTTCTAATCCCTGTCCTAATCCTTGTTCTAATCCTTGTTCTAATCCTTGTTCTAATCCTTGTTTTAATCCTTGTTTTAATCCCTGTTCTAATCCTTGCTCTAATCCTTGTTCTAATCCTTGTTCTAATCCTTGGCGAATAATTCGTTGATAAACTACTGACTCCTGCATCATATCCTCCCGAAAATAAGCTTGAATTAACTGTTCATCAAATTTCACCCCAGCCAACAGTTGCACGCAAGCAGATAGGTTACGTTGCTGTTGTCTATCTTCAATCATATCGATTCTGGCTGCTACCTGGGATAGCAAGGTTTCTGGCACTTCAGTTTGTGCTAACACTGCCAACGGTAGTAACCCCGGTGTTGTTAGTAACGGTTGTGGATCACATTCCCAAATCCGAATCACCCGATAGCGGAACGATAGGTTCCTCTCGGTAAATTGATTGACAAATACTCCGGCTAATCGGCTGGGTTTTAGGAATATTATTACCTGTTCAATATCACAGCGATACTGACGATATAACCTCACCCAATAATCGAGCATCCGCAGGGGTAAGGGAGGTTCAGATTGGGGTAGGGTTTGAAATTCCAGATGCAAAATAGCATCAGCAACTCGTACAAAAAACAAGGCATCTGCCCGAATTGGTTCTGTGCTCAATTCGGTGTTGAGAATTTCGATATCCTCTGCTGGTTCTTGGTTAAATAACCAACGGGTAAAGGCTTGAGGATATTGTTCAACCAAATATTTTAGGGTGCTGTCGTAAGTCATTACACATCTGATCTAACTAAGTCAATTCTGGTTAAGTAATCGAAAACAGGGTTAAGAGCCACAAATTCGACGACTCGAACCTATCCCAAATCATCTTCAATCAACCCAGGGCAAGGTATGTCGTAAATATCGGCTACTTAACTAACTCTTTAAACCCCAGTAAATCCCAATAATTATTAACGGGATATCGGTGGATAAAACCCAGCCTAAATTATGGCTATTGTTGGGTAATGTTATTCTATTTTATCACAGTTATTAGCTAGAATATTACTGTTAATTTAGTTAATAACTTGAAGAGTTTTATCGCTACAATCGGGAGTGACTTACTTCAGTTAAATCTATTGATCCCCCCTAACCCCCCTTAAAAAAGGGGGGAACAAGAATTATCGGTATTTTTGGGCAATAATAGAGTGGGTAAGGCAAATCCTTACCCACTCTATCAGCTCTCGATGCTACTGCTTTTAGGTGCTAAACCTAACGGGATTTTACTTATCCCTAAACTGGTTCAACCAATTGGTCAAATCCACTTCGGTTTCAAAATCTAATAACGCTTCTCCTAAATCTTCCAACTGCTGAAAGGATAACTGCTCAATTTGATTTTGTAATTGGGGATTGATTTCACCTAGGCGACGGTTAATTTGACGGATAATTAAATTAAGCTCATTGCGCTTTCCTTGTTCTAATCCCTGTCCTAATCCTTGTTCTAATCCTTGTTTTAATCCCTGTTTTAATCCCTGTTCTAATCCTTGTTCTAATCCTTGTTCTAATCCTTGGCGAATAATTCGTTGATAAACTACTGACTCCTGCATCATATCCTCCCGAAAATAAGCTTGAATTAACTGCTCATCAAATTTCACCCCAGCCAACAGTTGTACGCACGCAGATAAGTTACGTTGCTGTTGTCTATCTTCAATCATATCGATTCTGGCTGCTACCTGGGATAGTAAGGTTTCTGGCACTTCAGTTTGTGCTAATACTGCCAACGGTAGTAACCCTGGGGTGGTAAGTAATGGTTGTGGATCACATTCCCAAATCCGAATTACCCGATACCGGAAGGATAGGTTCCTCTCGGTAAATTGATTGACAAATACTCCCGCTAATCGGCTTGGTTTCAGAAAAATTATTACTTGTTCAATATCACAGCGATACTGACGATATAACCTGACCCAATAATCCAGCATCCGCAGGGGTAAGGGAGGTTCAGATTGGGGTAAAGTTTGAAATTCCAGATGCAAAATAGCATCAGCAACTCGCACAAAAAATAAGGCATCTGCCCGAATTGGCTCTGTGCTCAATTCGGTGTTGAGAATTTCGATATCCTCTGCTGGTTCTTGGTTAAATAACCAACGAGTAAAGGCTTGGGGATATTGTTCAACCAAATATTTTAGGGTACTATCGTAAGTCATTTACTTAGAGAAAGTATGGCCAATTAATTATGATTTAGGACATAATATCTCATCTGTGTTCCCTATTATTAAGTAGTTTTGGACTTGTGCAAGCTCTAAGGAATATAGCAACCGAAGTATAGTTTAGAACAGAGTATTTTGCTTGAAAGGGAGCAGGGAGCATAAATATGTCTTAAGCTTTACTTCGACTGCTCTACATTCTTAATTATACATTCTTAATTATACATTCTTAATTCTTAATTCTTAATTCTTTTGTTCTGTTCTCTGTTACTTTTTTATATCGCGCAAACTTTCTAGATTCTCACGGTAGGTAACAGTGTTAGGATGATTTGACCCTAACGTCTGTTCTGCAATCTCCAAAGCCTGTTGATAGAGGGGTTCAGCCTGGTCATAGCGCTCCATTGACTCGTAGAGATATGCCAGGTTGTTGAGACTGATGGCCAGATCGGGATGGTCGTGACCCAGCCGCTGCTTTCTCATTTCCAATGCCTGTTGTAAGAGGGGTTCGGCCTGGTCATAGCGCCCCTGATTATAGTAGAGTCCAGCCAGGTTGTTGAGACTTAGGGCTACATCGGGATGGTCGTGACCCAGCCGCTGCTTTCTCATCTCCAATGCCTGTTGAAAGAGGGGTTCGGCCTGGTCATAGCGCCCCATTGAGTCGTAGAGTCCAGCCAGGTTGTCGAGACTGGTGGCCACCGAGGGATGGTCGTGACCCAGCCGCTGCTTATACAGTTCCAAAGCCTGTTGAAAGAGGGGTTCGGCCTGGTCATAGCGCCCCATTGAGCTGTAAAGTTCTGCCAGGTTGTTGAGACTTTGGGCCACATCGGGATGGTTCTGACCCAGCAGCTTCTGATACATCTCCAAAGCCTGGAAATAGAGGAGTTCTGCGAGATCATACCGCCCCTGAGCTTTGTAGAGTGCTGCCAGGTTGTTGAGACTGTTGGCTACATCGGGATGCTCCTCACCCAGTAGGTGGTTTCTAATCTCCAAAGCCTGGAAATAGAGCGGTTCTGCGAGATCGTACCGCCCCTGAGCTTTGTACAATCCAGCCAGGTTGTTGAGACTTTGGGCCACATCGGGATGGTTCTGACCCAGCAGCTGCTTTCTGATCTCCAAAGCCTGGCCATAGAGGGCTTCTGCCTCATGGTAGCGTCCCTGAGAATGGTAGAGTCCAGCCAGGTTGTTGAGACTTTGAGCCACAGAGGGATGCTCCTCACCCAGCAGCTGCTTATACATCCCCAATGCCTGGACATACAGGGGTTCCACTTCATGGTAGCGCCCCATTGACCAGTAGAGTCCTGCCAGGTTGTTGAGACTGTCGGCCAGATCGGGATGGTTCTGACCCAGCAGCTGCTTTCTGATCTCCAATGCCTGGCCATAGAGGGCTTCTGCCTCATGGTAGCGCCCCTGAGCTTTGTAGATTCCTGCCAGGTTGTTGAGACTGGTGGCCACAAAAGGATGTTGCTCACCAGGCCAGTGCTTAAACAGCTCCAAAGCCTGGAGATAGAGTGGTTCTGCGAGATCATAGCGCCCCTGAGACTCGTAGAGAAATGCCAGGTTGTTGAGACTTATAGCCAGATAGGGATGTTCCTGACCCAGCAGCTGCTTATACACCTCCAAGGCTTCGACATAGAGGGGTTCTGCGAGATCGTACCGTCCCTGAGACTCGTAGAGTCCTGCCAGGTTGTTGAGACTGTCGGCTACACCAGGATGTTGTTCCCCCAGGCGGCTTCTGGTTATCTCTAAACATTTCTGATACCAGGGTTCAGCCTCGTCATAGGTACCTTGACCTTTATAGAATCCTCCTAAGCCAACAAAAGGCCATATTAAATCTTCATCCCTCAGCCAGTCAGTTAGGACTGTCGCAGTTTCGGCTAAATGAGGGATGGCCGGGGTAACTGCTGCAATGATTTCTAGAGTTGGTCTATCAGGAATTTTTTTGGCTACAGCCACCATTACCTGACAAAAGCTTTGCTTGTAGCTATCAGCCTGTGGTAATTGAGCCAGCTTGGTCAGGAAAAATTCTCGAATTAATTGATGCAAGCGATAGGTTTGCTGTTCGGTCAGTTGTAATAGATTACGATTGACTAGATAGCGATCGCGTAATTCCTCTAATTCTTCCTGTTCTTCTTCCCATTCCTCCTCATCTTCCGTTTCTCTAACACAAAACTCTACCAGGAACCAATGAAAAGGAGCTTGAGCAAACAGACTCAGACGACATCCCAACTTTTGGGCTTCTGGACACTCTTCCAAATCTTCCCAGGATAACTCAAAGGCTGCTGCTACTCCCAACTGGGCTGTCATCTCCCCTTGTTCTGTTTGATAAAGTAATGCCTTAGCCGCTAATTTCTTTTTCTCTAAACGTTTCTGAACTTTAGCAATAGTTAAATTCGGATGTATATCTAAATATCGTCCGACTAACTCTAAACCCAAAGGCAAATATCCCAACCATTCACATAAGGCTTCTGCTTCTGTTAGTTCCTTCTCAATGCGCTCTTTTCCAACAAGGGATTCCAATAATTTTAAGGCTGCACCAGGTGCTGCTTCTGGGGATAGCACATCCAAATCAATTCGTCGGTAAGAAGCCCCTGGACGCTGACGGCTGGTGACCAGTACTTTAAAGCGGGATTGGGCTGGAGGTAAGTAGGGCTGAATTCTCTGTTTGTAGTCGTTGCTGAAAGAAGGGACATCATCCAGTACGATCAATGCTGTTCCTTCTGGCCAATGCCCCCAGCAGTATTCTACTTGTTGCTTGAACTCTAGTTCTTCTGGAATGGTTAATCTTAATTTAGTACGGGCAAAATTGACAACTTGAGTCCCGAGATCCAACCCTCGCACTTGGAACCAGCACAACCCACCAGGATAGTTTTCCTGATTTTTCAGAGCATATTGTAGAGCTAATTCGGTTTTGCCAACACCGCCCATTCCGGCAATGGCACAAATCACTAATTGATCGGTCTGTTGAAATTCCTGATGGAGCTGCTCAAGTTGAGCATCCCTACCGACAAAGTGGGGAGTGCCACGATTGATAATGTTAGTGGGGGGATTTAACTTTTTTTTTTCTTGCCCTTGCCATCGGGTCGTTTAGTCGTTCGCGCAATAACTCCACTGGTAGCAGTTTCGTGCCGTCCTCTCCTTTGGGCAGTCTAAAGGTAGGATCCCGACCGATTTCCCGTCCACCGTCCTGTTTTTTCCATGCTTGACGGGGGTAGATGCGGAGGGAGGCGGTGTTCCCTTCGATCTTCAATTCACATAGTGAATAACCATGGAGCCGTTCCTTTTTTTCTTTCCCCCACCCTTCAATGCCGAACAGGGAGCAGCCTTGCAGTGTGCTTCGAGGATTAGCACCACCTTCTGCCAAGCTGCTCAAGTTAGACTGGTGCATGTGTCCGAACAGATGTAAAGCGAATCGTTCCGGCGAGCTATAAATCTCCCCTTTTAGCTGCTCTTGGGCTTCTTCGGTTAGCCAATCCTGGGGGTGGTGGGTAAGTAGCAAACAGGCATCGTGGTCTTGTGCCCAAGACGGCCCATGGTCATGACTTTTATTACATGCCTCATGGAACTGGCACATATCTAGAGCCAGCTTACCGTGTCTACCGTCCATCAGTTGCAGAAACGCGCTATTGAGTCCTAAAATTCCGAGTTTGAACCCATCCTTCTCAATTGTTGCTGAAAAATCTCCTGGCAGTATGCCTTTTGAATAGATGTCGGGCTTAGGTACGGTCGTATTTTGCCACCATTGAAGATAATTATCGAAAGCCTTGTCTACAAGTTGTCGCTCAGGACATTTGCTGTTATCCCAAAATGCCTGTTGGAATTCATGATCGTCCCACCGATCCTGGAGATTAATCAATACGGAGTCAGACTGATCTGGTCGAACCAGGTCGTGGTTGCCAGGTACAGCCAGAAACTTTGGCTCAAATTCCATCTCGCCAAACTTTTTCCAGAACTTATCTAAGAGTTTGTCTAGCTGTTGGAATTCCGATTCACTGCCGCGCTGAGTGAGATCGCCAGTAAACATTACCAAATCGATTGGGCCTACCTTTTCACAAAGGTACTCTAAATCCTTAAAGAAAATTTCCTCAACATTTGGCCAGAGAGTTTTTGAGCCTTTCATACCCAAGTGAAGGTCTGTCAGATGTAACCACCTAACGATCACCTCCGTGTGATCATACATTTTGATCAAGCTAGTTGAATCACTCACCGATTAGCTTAAAGTTAACTATATTGCATTGACTAGTATATTGCTGAAACCCAATTTTGATTTAGTCTAACACAGGAAAATCTAGGGAACAGGGAACAGGGAACAGGGAACAAAAGTGATAACAATTCATTTTATATACCTATCACAATTTATCTGATATATTTCAGTTTTTTTAGTTACTGTTGCCGATGATATCAGTAAAGTTAATCCCAGAAAAAATGCCATTCTCTGAAAGAGATGCTACGCGATTGAAGGAAGGTCACGCTAGGCGATCGCTAACTTTTTTCCTCTGTTCCCGATTCCCGATTCCCGATTCCCGATTCCCGATTCCCGATTCCCGATTCCCGATTTCCGATTTCCGATTCCCAATTCTCAATTCTTAATTCTTAATTCTTAATTCTTAATTCTACATTCTTAATTCTACATTCCCTTTCCGTACATTTTATTTAAATATCCCCTCCAAAAAAAAAATTATAAAAACCCTTGACAACTAAATTTATAATCGTTATGATTATAGTTATAAATTTCAAACACGAGTTTGATTATGA
Organism: Moorena sp. SIO4G3; assembly: GCF_010692305.1. NCBI lineage: Bacteria > Bacillati > Cyanobacteriota > Cyanophyceae > Coleofasciculales > Coleofasciculaceae > Moorena > Moorena sp. SIO4G3. Next base: position 15,068 of record NZ_JAAHIG010000209.1, read on the forward strand.
ATGAAGACTTTGTCCCAAACGAAAACAACAATCCTGAAGAGACCACTCCTGGTAATACTCCTCAGGAACCTTCCCAAAAAAAATACCCAGTTAAGCACATTTTGAAGGGGTCGCGTAAGGCAATACTCAATACCATGCATACCCTTTATGCACTGCGTTACGCGGAAATCTCGGAGTGGAGCCCCCTTCAGCCCACTGGCATCCCAGGGGAATTCATCACGATGATGACGAAGTACTTAATTATCGGTTAAACTAATCTACAGGGGGTTTTACCCCCCTGGCAAAAAAATCAGGTCTGATATCAGTGGTCAGCGGTCAGCGGTCAGCGGTCAGCCTTTGGCCTTTGGGTAATAGCTAATAGCTGAATGTAATAGCTGATAACTGTTCGCGTAGTGTGCGCGTAGCGCTTAAGCTTACGGTCTGATTAAATCGGATGATGTCTGGTTTGGTTTACAAAGTTGAGTCATAAAGATAATTTATAGCCGTAGATAGTATTTCTGCGGCTATTTTTTTGGGTTGAAAGTTGGGAGGTTTAAGGTTGGGATGTTGAAGGTTATGAGGTTGAAGGTTTAAGGTTGGGAGGTTGAAGGTTTAAGGTTGGGATGTTCAAGGTTTAAGGTTATTATCCGGAAATTCCCCTTAATAAAAATTCTCCCCATCTCCCCATCTCCCCATCTCCCCATCTCCCCATCTCCCCATCTTCCCATCTCCCCATCTCCCCATCTCCCCATCTCCCCATCTCCCCACACTCTCTTCTTCAAAGAGGTACTGTC
>NZ_JAAHIG010000021.1:0-14938 GCF_010692305.1 Moorena sp. SIO4G3
AGCACGTCACAAGATGACTGCAAGCCGAAAGGTTGAAGGAGAACCTAGGAGCCGTATGAGGTGAAAGCTTCACGTACGGCTTTGGAGCGGAGGTGCATCGGGTAATACCGGACATCGACCGTAATAAAAAGGCTATTCCAGAAGTTAAAAGCTTCAGGACTCCCGATACCCTGGGGCTGCCTGCCAAAATAATGGACTGGACTATTAATGATGTAGCCAAGGCCATTACAGCTCAGCAGGCAGCCTGTAAAGATGCGGTGATCAAAAAGATTTACAAAAGATTCCCTGGAAAGGAAAACCAAAACAAACGGAAGGAGCTCTGCAAAAAACTCAAAACTTTGGCATTTCTGGACAACTCTTTACTGCACAGACTTGTTAGAAAGGAATTTCAAAGAGGTCATTCTTGGGTTAAGAATCAGATAGTTTATCAGCAAGTTGGCTACAAGTGCAAAAGACTTTCGCGGAACACTTACCAGTTGGAATTGGCTGGGTTAACGAGAGGCAAGAGAAATAAGATAGTTATCAAATCTAATCGAAAAGTCAAAGGGCAGATTAGATTAATATATAACCAAATCCTGCAAAGATTTGAAATTCACTTTTTGGTAGACCATGGGACTGTTGAAATTCCATCTGAACGTCGAAGTATCGGAGTAGATAAGGGGTACACGGAGGCTTTCTATGATTCAGAGGGTCAGGCTCACGGGAAAGGACTAGGAAAATTAACCACCAAGAAGTCTGTTCGTATATGTGCCAAAAACCGTAATAGAGGGAGACTTTGGGCGCTTCACAGAAAGCTAGAAAAAATAGACCCAGCTAAGTCGGCTCGAATACTTGAAAATAACCTAACCAGAAAAACAGAAAATCGCCGTTATAGACAAAATCAATCAGAGTTGACGGCGATAATAGGAGCAGCTTCTAAATCCCTCTTTAATGAGGAGTCTTTAAAAGTATTTGCAGAAGATTTAACACAACCAATCCGAAACAAACGTCAGTCTAAAGCCGTGTCCCGCAAACTTAATAGTTGGATGAAAGGAGTGATGCGGGACTCTTTACAAAAATGGTCTAATTGGACTGGCTCGGTTGTTACAGAAGTTCAGCCTAGTTACACGTCGCAAATTGACTCTAGAACCGGAACCCTGTTGGGCAAAAGGACTGGGGACAATTTTACCGGATTTGATGGGGTCGTGTTGCAGGCTGACCATAATGCTGCCCAAAACATCCTTGCTCGCGGTACCGACTTCGAAATTACTCGGTACATGAGTAAGACCGAGGTGCAGGCAGTGTTGTTGCGTCGTACCGCGCGTTACTTGAAAGGCATGGGACTGAGTTTGCTAGATGCGGTTGAGCTTGGTTGGCTTGACCTTAAGCATAGTAAAACTCGGGCTTTCAAGCAACTCCTCATCGAGATGTGAGGAACGCCTAGAAAGACGGGTGGGAGGTTTAACTCCAATTACTGTATGACCACCCCTCACTCAGGCAACAATAGATTGCACCTTGACCCGTGGTACCGGGTTTATCCCGATTAATGACGGTTTAAGAGTATCTCACAGCGGTTTATCTGTCACCACAAGACCCTGATTACTTTAAAGCATTGGAAAAACCTGTGGCTCTCTATCGCTATCAATTAGAGCTGGTAGCAGTCAAGGACGGTTGAAGGTTAACCTTCAAGCAGCTAACCTTCAACCCGATGTTCCCCAATCCAATTCAGCAAAATCGGGTTGACTATCTCTGGTGCTTCATCTTGGGGACAATGACCCAAACCTTCTAAAGGAATAAACCTCTCTACCGTCGGGAATTTAGCTAATTCTCGTCCCAAGTCAATGGGTTCCCAAGGGTCTTCGGTGCCCCATAGTATGATCGCAGGACAAGGCAAAATTGGGATCAGGTCTTCTGGTAGAGGTCCTTGAGAATAGTTAGTAAAAGCAATAAAAACATCAGCTGCACCGGGATCAGCTGCTGGTGCCATGATTATATCAACCAGTTCATCAGTTACGGCTTCTGGACGGCAGTAGGCTTGCAACAGAATATTACGCACTACTTTAGGCTTAGCCAGCTGACTAAAAAAATACTGGCCAACCCACTTAATTTTTAAGAATCGTTGAAGTACTGGTGCGCCAAGACGCTGATACCAAGGGAGTTCAGCCCGTTTACGCTCATGGAGTAGTCGTAGAGAAAAGTTGAGCAGGGCGACTCCTTTGGCTAGCTCTGGATTATCTACAGCGGTTTGCATTAGGGCAATACAGCCTATAGAGTTTCCGACTAAAAAAGCCGGACCACCAACCACCTCCCGACAGAAATCGGCAATTTGTTGCCCCCAGGTTTCAAAGGTATAGTCTATCTCTATACCAGGAGTTGGTTTAGCTGAAGCGCCAAAGCCAATCAAATCAATGGCATAACATCGGCAGTTTTCCCCCAACACTGGCAAGGTCTTGCGCCAATGTCCGGAAGATGCCCCAAAGCCATGGACCATAACCACAGCTGGTCCAGAATTACCGTAAGCTTTATACCCAATGGAAAAGCCTTGCCACATCCAGGTTTTTGTTTCAATCTGATCCCTGATTGGGGCTGTGAAAGAGGAGGACATGATCAAAAAATCCCAAGTTATGCCATAGCGTTACCTTTACATTTTGTAACAAACTCTGCTAACTCTGGTAAATAGTTAGAGGCTCTTTTAGCTAACCCGGCGGGAAGCCCCGCACCATAATCTACGGGCTTTGCCCGACGCGGGGCGCGTTCGATTTGGTGTCGGGATGATAGCCAGGACGGGGTCTATGCTACCCAAGCTTATCATCAGTCTTTGATCTGCTAAAATAATAGCATGACTTTAACGATAAACTACAACTACCGCATTTATCCTTCGTTAGCTCAGCAAGAATTAATGTTGAGTTGGCTAGAGACTTGTAGACGACTTTATAACCGTTGTTTGCGAGACTTAAAGGACTGGATGAATAGTAGAAAGTGTCTAGTTGATCGCTGTTCGATATACCAGGAATATATCATGTCTCCCGATATTCCTTTTCCTGGATATATGGAACAGAAAAGACAGTTAACCCAATGGAAAAAAACCGAACCAGAACTTAAAGCAGTGCATTCTCAGGTGACACAAGACGTGGTTAAGAGACTGCATAACTCTTGGGAAACATTTAAACACAGAGGTCAGGGTTTTCCACGGTTTAAAAAGTATGGTCGTTATCAATCATTTTTGTTTCCTCAGTTCCAGAAATCACCAATTGTCGGGAATCAAATTAAATTACCGATGATAGGACTGGTTAACATTAATCTACATCGAGAAATCCCCACAGGCTTCAGGGTCAAGGGTGTCCGAGTGGTTTCAAGATGTCGAGGGACAAAATGGTTTGTTGTCATTACCATATCTGCTGATGTCTCTGTTCCTGATACCCCCGCTTATGGTCGTGCCATTGGGGTTGATGTTGGATTAAATGACTTTTTGGCAACATCAGATGGGTTAAAAATTACTAGACCAAAGTTTTTTGTAGACTTACAAAGCGAGCTTAAATTGCTGCAACGTAGGGCATCTCGAAAATGTAAAGGGTCTAAAAATTGGGAAAAAGCACAAGTTAAAGTAGCGCGATTACACCACAAAATTGACAACACTCGAAAAGACTGGCAACTCAAAATAGCCCATAGTCTCTGTGACCAGGCTGACTCGATTTTTGTTGAGGATATTGATTACCGAGTGATGGCTAAAGGTTTTTTAGGGAAACATTCTCTAGACGCAAGTTTTGGTCAGTTCAGAGCGTTAGTGAAATGGGTTTGTTGGAAACGAGGGAAGTTTTTTGCCACAGTAGACCATCGGGGGACATCAAAGCAATGTCCTGACTGTGGAGCTGAATGGGACAATAACCTTTCAATTCGTTGGCATACTTGCAAAGAGTGTGGATATTCTAGGAATCGTGATGTTGCCAGTGCAGAAGTGATTCGCAATCGTGGAATTGAAAAGTACCCAAGGACTATTGGGGAATGGAAACCGCCTGCTGACAGCGTACTGTTGGAGATTTTAAATCTAGATAAGTGCTACGCAGGAATGCCTAACTGTGAGGTTGGGAAGCCCGCACCGTAGCGTCAGCTCGGTGTCGGGAGGATGTCACAATTGGGTCGGGAAATTTACCCTTGATGCTAAATTCGTCTATGAGCTAATTAGCGATCGCATCATCTCCCCTTAAGCAAAGCTTGCATTGTAAAGGGAGTTGACCCATAATCCATGACCCATGAACCATCACCCATCACCCATCACCCATGACTATAGAAAAAATCATCATCACCATTGGCAGTTATGCTCCGGATTTTGAATTGCCGGGAACTGATGAGCAGGTTCACCATCTCTGCCGTTACTTAGAACATTTCTCAGGAGTGGGAGTTATTTTCTTAGGCAACAACTGCCCCTATGTCAATTGCTACATCCCAAGACTCAAACAGATTCAAGACCAGTTTGAACATCAAGGTTTTACCCTAGTGGGCATTAATGCCAATGATGTTTATCAGTACCCCGCAGAGAGTTTTGAGGAAATGAAGCAGTTCTGCCAAACTCAGCAATTGAATTTTCCTTACCTTTGGGATCCAACTCAAGACGTAGCTCACAGCTTTGGTGCCCAGAAAACCACTGAGGCATTTTTAATTGACCATAAGGGAATTGTATGCTATAATGGGTCAATTGATGATAATCCCCAAGATGGTGACGCAGTACAAGCCCATTACTTCAACAGTGCGATCGCGTCTCTTTTAACAGGGCAAGAGATTTCACCACAATCAACTAAGGTAACTGGTAGTCCTATTCAGTGGCGATAATCCTTAAGCTGGGATTAAAAATGAGCGATCAGGGATGAGGGATCAGCTATGACCTATGACGAATGACAAATTTGACTGTTATCTTGATGTGGATAACAATTTCATAACAAAGAGTCGTGGCATGGGGATAAAATACCGAAGGGTTTTACTAAAATTGAGCGGTGAAGCCTTGATGGGCAATTTGGGCTACGGCATCTCACCGGAAGTGGTTCAGGAAATCGCAGCTGAAGTGGCTGCCGTTTTGAATGAAGGTGTTCAAATGGCAATCGTTGTCGGTGGTGGCAATATATTTCGCGGACTCAAAGCTGCAGCGGGGGGGATGGATCGGGCAACTGCTGATTATATCGGTATGATTGCCACAGTGATGAATGCCTTGACTTTGCAAGATGCTCTAGAACGAAACAATATCCCGACACGGGTGCAAACTGCCATCGAAATGCAGGAAGTGGCAGAACCGTATATCAGGCGTCGTGCCATTCGCCACCTGGAAAAGGGACGAGTGGTCATTTTTGGTGCAGGTAGTGGTAATCCCTTTTTTACCACTGACACCACCGCTGCTTTACGAGCGGCAGAAATCGATGCTGAGGTAATATTTAAGGCAACTAAAGTTGATGGTATATATGATTGTGATCCTAACCTGAATCCTAAGGCCAGACGGTATCAGAGCCTGACCTACAGCCATGTCCTAAGCGAGGATTTGCGGGTGATGGATAGTACTGCGATCGCATTATGTAAAGAGAATAACCTCCCAATTATGGTATTTGATCTAAGGGTGCGGGGTAATATTCACCGCGCTGTTATGGGAGAAACTGTTGGAACAATAGTGGGAGGTTCCTGTGCAATTAGCTGATGTCGAAACCAGTATGCAGAAAGCTGTTGAGGCCACTCAACGGGCGTTCAATACCATTAGAACGGGTCGCGCCAGTACTAGTCTATTGGATCGGGTGATGGTTGAGTACTATGGTACCCCAACCCCCCTGAAATCTTTGGCTAATATCAACACGCCAGACGCTAGTACAATCACCATCCAACCTTACGACAAAAGTATGCTGAGCCAGATCGAGAAAGCAATTACTCTTTCGGATCTGGATTTGCCTCCGAACAACAATGGTGAAGTCGTGCGGTTAAATATTCCTCCACTGACTAGCGAGCGCCGTAAAGAATTTGTCAAAATGGCAAGTAAGTTTGCGGAGGAAGGTCGAGTCTCGATTCGCAATATCCGTCGTGATGCCGTTGACTCTGTCCGAAAAGAGGAAAAAAATAAGGAAATCTCTGAGGATGAGTCACGGGATTTGCAGGACGAGATTCAGAAGTTGACGAATAAATACACAAAAAAAGTTGATGAAGTGTTCGCGGCTAAAGAAAAAGACATCATGACTGTGTAATGCTACTGTGTAATGCTACTGTGTCATGTTACTGTGTCATGCTATTCTCGGTGGGGGGTGAGTTCATTTTGGCAACTTTTCCCTCTATCGGCATTCACAGTTGTGTGTAATTGTTGTACTTGTGTACTTACTAGTTATTTGACATTTATCTAAAAATGAACCGCTCATCCCACGACTAGCCAGGTCTAGGATGAGCGGAAATTTTTAATCTACTTGAACAAAATCACCCGCTCATCCCACGACTAGCCAGGTCTAGGATGAGCGGAATTTTTCAATCTACCTGAACACTTTGTTAATTTTCTCATATTTTTTATTGTTGAACAAAAAAACAAAATTTAGGAAGTAAACGACTCAATCCTAGATTTGGTAAGGGGTTCAAGCAATATTGACTAAATGCTTCATCCTAATTGATGTATGAATTTTTCGTATATAAATGTAAAAAACAATAGGTTTATGTTAATATATGTTGCAGTTGAGAGTTGGTGTTGTTAGTGTAGGCTTATGGCTTAGTTACTGGTAAATACTCATTTCAAGGAGGGTACCAACCATGCTCTACATCAACACCGATTCTGGCTACGGATTGATTAAGTGATGCCAAAATGATTTGAAGGATATTTCGACCACCGATTCTTACCAAGTTTCCGCAACAAACCGGGGAGAAATATCTTAACCAGTTATCGACCAGACTGAATGGCAAATTGCCGCTGCTTTGACTCCCTTAGCCAATAGTCCGATAGCTAGGGTCGGGGATAAGGCTGTTGCCATCAATTATTTGTAGGTAGTCTTTACCAATTTTGAACTGCCTACGGATAACCCTTGCGTGGGAGCAAGATTTCACTGTCAATAGCTTCAGTGTCACTAACTTCACTGCGACTAATTTGAGTCTGAGTGGGTTTAGCGACGCATCCGATGCTTGTTTGTTTTCAACTATAGGTATTATAGCACATGAAGATTCAGGGAAAAACGGCTCTGGTTACCGGAGCCTCACGTGGTATTGGCAGAGCGATCGCTTTGGAGTTAGCCCAGCAAGGAATAAGACGCTTACTGTTGGTGGCGCGAAATCGCCAACGTTTAGCAGAAGTGGCGGCTGAGATTGAACGACAAGGGGTACTAGTTGTGACGCTCGTCTTAGATCTAACCCAAATAGTAGGAGTCAATATTGCAATCGCACGAGCTTGGCGAAGTTACGGACCAATTGATTTGTTGGTTAACTGTGCTGGCGTTGCTCATCAAGCTCCTTTTCTAGAATCCAAACTGCAAAACTTACAGGAAGAAATCGCCACGAATTTGATGGGTATGTACACGATGACTCGTTTAATTGGGCGACGCATGGCAGCACGACGAGAAGGCACTATTGTCAATGTTTCTAGTTTAATGGGTAAAGTTGCAGCACCGACGATGGCAAGCTATTCCGCTACCAAATTTGGGATTGTTGGTTTTACTCAAGCGTTACGGGGAGAGTTAGCGCCAAAAAATATCCAGGTAATCGCTTTACTGCCATCGTTAACAGATACTGATATGGCGCGAGGATTACAGTTGTTTCGCTGGGTGTTGCCGATGACTCCCCAACAAGTCGCTAAGGTACTAGTCGCCAAACTGGAGAAGAACTCATCGGAAATTTTAGTGGGATGGCAAAGTCATTTAGCTATATGGTGTCAGCGTTTCTTTCCTTCGCTATTGGAGAAAGTGTTACGGATTGTAGCTCCTTTATCTAGAAGTAAAAGTTTTGGAGAAATAGCAAACAGGCAACAGGCAACAAGCAACAGGAAAGGATTTTGGAGAATAGTTTTAGATTTTGGCTTCTTTAGGTCTAATATACAAACGTTTGATAAAGGGTTTGATCAAGGTTTGAAAGACAAGTTTCCTGATTAATCTTTCCGATTTGAACAGGACTTAGACAGCCTACAGATAGATTGGCTGCCTAAGTCTTGTGTAAGCTGATAGCTGACGGCACCTCAAGTAGCACCTCAAGTAGCGCATATGCTTACTGTTATTTATGTTGGGTTAGAGTGCTGCGATTTGAGTTGATATAAACCGAAATTTTGTCAAGTCTTTGTATAAAAAATTTATCTAACCACAATAAAATATGTGAACAAGTTTTTGCGATTGTTATAGCGGAGTTGACAGTCAAGCAACTGTCAACTATCAACAAAAATACTAGTGATATCAGATCAAGTTTACTACTTATGGTATTTGTTGACTATATATAAATATAGAAAAATATATATAGATTTAGATTTAATAATTTGTAAATAAATGTAAACTTAATCAAAAAGTGCCAATTTGTGATGATATGATTTAACCTGTCTTTCAAAAGAAATAAAGTTGTTGTCAATGATGAATGATAAAAATTGGATTCTGTATTTGTAGGATACTCTACTTATACTCAATTTGATTTTTTCCGTGAAGGGAAACTCTGTCAGCTGTTATGCATTTAAACGGTGATAACAGCATCAGCTGTGTTTTTAAGGGGTACATCTCCTAAAATCTGTTTGACCCAGTGGATGGAACGGGCAAGATGCCCATTCCACAAATTGTAACGGGCAAGATGCCCATTCCACAAATTGGAACGGGCAAGATGCCCATTCCACAAATTGGAACGGGCAAGATGCCCATTCCACAAATTGGAACGGGCAAGATGCCAGTTCCACAGATTGTAACGGGCAAGATGCCCATTCCACAGATTGGAACGGGCAAGATGCCCATTCTACAGATTGGAACGGGCAAGATGCCCATTCTACAGATTGGAACGGGCAAGATGCCCATTTCACAGATTGGAACAGGCAAGATGCCCATTCCACAGATTGGAACGGGCAAGATGCCCATTCCACAGATTGGAACCAGCAAGATGCCCATTTCACAGATTGGAACCAGCAAGATGCCCATTTCACAGATTGGAACAGGCAAGATGCCCATTCTACAGATTGGAACGAGCAAGATGCCCATTCTACAAAACTATTAAAATTATCCCGCATTTAGGCAACGCCCAAAATTTAGCTAGTACGTTATAGATAAGGAGATCAGAAATGTCGGAAAAAATTGTTAATTCCTGGAATGAATGGGATGAATTGGAAGAAATGGTGGTAGGAATTGCAGACTACGCTAGCTTTGAACCAAAAGAACCAGGGAATCATCCGAAATTAAGAGATCAGAATTTAGCGGAAATCATTCCTTTCCCCAGTGGACCTAAAGACCCTAAAGTCCTTGAAAAAGCTAATGAAGAATTAAATGGACTGGCTTATTTATTAAAAGACCACGATGTGATAGTAAGAAGACCAGAAAAATTTGATTTCACAAAATCTATAAAAACCCCTTACTTTGAAGTTGCTAATCAATACTGTGGAGTCTGTCCTCGGGATGTCATGATTACCTTTGGTAATGAAATTATGGAAGCAACTATGTCGAAGAGAGCTAGATTTTTTGAATACTTACCTTACCGGAAATTAGTTTATGAATATTGGAATAAAGACGACCATATGATTTGGAATGCTGCGCCTAAACCGACTATGCAGGATAGTATGTATCTAGAGAATTTCTGGGAGCTGTCTTTAGAAGAACGATTTAAGCGTATGCATGATTTTGAATTTTGTATTACACAAGATGAAGTTATTTTTGATGCAGCTGACTGTAGCCGATTAGGAAAGGATATATTAGTTCAGGAATCGATGACAACAAATAGAACAGGAATTAGGTGGTTAAAAAAGCACCTAGAACCAAGAGGATTTCGGGTTCACCCTGTTCATTTTCCCCTTGATTTTTTCCCCTCCCACATTGACTGTACGTTTGTTCCTTTGCGACCAGGTCTTATTTTGACAAACCCTGAAAGACCTATACGGGAAGAGGAGGAGAAGATATTTAAAGACAATGGCTGGGAGTTTATCACAGTTCCTCAACCGACTTGCTCGAATGATGAAATGCCAATGTTTTGCCAGTCCAGTAAGTGGTTGTCAATGAATGTTCTGAGTATATCACCGACAAAGGTTATCTGTGAGGAAAGAGAAAAACCTCTCCAAGAATTGTTGGATAAGCATGGATTTGAGGTTTTTCCTTTACCCTTTAGACATGTCTTTGAATTTGGGGGGTCTTTTCATTGTGCAACTTGGGACATTCGCCGAAAAGGTGAGTGTGAAGATTATTTCCCAAATTTAAACTATCAACCGATTTGTGGTTAAAAACTAACAATATAGCAAGTCTTATACCCATGAGGTACAAATTTCTGGTTTTTAGGGAGCAGGGAGCAGGGAGGAGGGAGCAGGAAAGAGCAAAGAGAGAATAGGGAAGAGGGAAAAAATAATCTGTACCTCATAGCTACGAGAAACGCTATAGTAATTACAAGTTAAGAGGGTCAATAGGTCAAGACTATGAATTTGGAAAGTGGTTATCAAGGGTTAAAATCAAGCGCGGATCCCCAACGATGGTCTGCTCAAAAAGAAGTCCTAACCGATGAAACATTGGTGATCGAAGGACATCCGGTTATGGAACGTTGGGAAACCCCTTATATGGGTGCTTTTGCGGCGTTAGTCACTCGCCATGGTGGTCGTATCTTAGAATGTGGCTTTGGCTTGGGAATATCGGCTCATGCTATTCAGTCTTATGCTCCAGAAGAACATGTGATTATAGAAGCCAATGACGATGTTTTTAAACGATTGATTGAGTTCCAAAACAGTGCAGTTAATCAAGTAACCCCTATCTTGGGCTTAGCATGTGATGTCTTAGAATCATTTAGTGATCAATCATTCGATGGTATTTTCTATGATACTTATCCTTTGAATGCAGATGAACAACACACCCACCAATTTCCATTTATCAAAAAGGTTTATCCCCTGCTTAAGAAGGGTGGAATTTTAAGCTATTGTAATTTGACGTCAACAGGAGTTCTCAAGAATAGATACGATTCCTGGGAAGCTCTTTTCAATGAAACTCAAGTTCCTTATCTTATTGAAGCAGGTGTTCCAGAAAACGATATTAAAGGTATCATTATCTTTAAAGTTTCTCCACCTACCGATTGTTTATACTTTCAACACAAGACAGCTATGATTCCCATTATTGTCAAAGAGTAAGTGTAAGCATTCAGCAGTCAGCCGTCAGCCGTCAGCTAATTTGATTCAAAAGCACCTCAAGTAGCGTGGCACAGGCTTCTAGCCTGTGAGGTAACCCATAAGCTGATGGCTGATAGCTGACTATTTACGTTAAGCGTGCTTTTCAAGCCCCTTCCCGTAACTTATCCAAAACACTGCGGTCTTCTAGAGTGGAGGTATCTCCAGCAACCTCTTGACCTGCAGCTAGCGATCGCAATAGCCGTCGCATAATCTTTCCGGAACGAGTCTTGGGCAAAGCATCAGTAAAGCGAATGTCACCAGGACGTGCGATCGCACCAATTTCTTTGACTACGTGCTGCTTTAGTTCTTGCTTGAGTTCGTCACTAGCGCTATAACTGCCTTCTAAGGTCACAAAGGCAAAGACATCTTCCCCTTTTACCTCATCAGGTTTACCGACTACAGCGGCTTCAGCTACAGAAGGATGAGAAACCAGTGCTGACTCCACTTCCATGGTTCCTAAGCGGTGACCAGAGATATTCAACACATCATCCACACGACCCATAACCCAGAAATAACCATTGGGGTCTTTTCTGGCACCATCTCCAGCAAAATAGAAGTATTGGCCATCTTTTGGTTGAATGTGTTCCCAGTAGGTGCGGCGGAAACGGTCATCATCCCCATAGACAGTACGGATCATACTTGGCCAAGGATGTTTGATAACTAAATAACCACCATCATTCTCCCCAACTGGATTGCCGTCTAAATCTACAATATCAGCAATAATGCCTGGGAAGGGGAAGGTAGCGGAACCGGGTTTAGTGGAAGTAGCACCGGGTAAGGGGGTGAGCATGAAGCCACCGGTTTCAGTTTGCCACCAAGTATCGACAATGGGACAACGTTCTCCCCCAATCACCCGATGGTACCACATCCAGGCTTCTGGGTTAATCGGTTCACCGACAGTTCCTAGGATACGTAGGGAAGATAAATCACGGGCGTTAGGATGCTGGTCTCCCATCTTAATAAAGGCACGAATAGCAGTGGGAGCAGTGTAGAAGATAGTGACTCCATATTTTTCGACCACATCCCACAAGCAACCGGGATTGGAAGGACGGGGAGCCCCTTCGTACATCAGGCTAGTAGCACCATTGGACAATGGACCATAGACAATGTAACTGTGTCCGGTAATCCAGCCGACATCAGCAGTACACCAGTAGACATCGGTCTCCTTGAGGTCAAAGGTCCACTTGGTAGTCATGTGGGTGTAGAGGTTATAGCCACCAGTAGTGTGAACAACCCCTTTCGGTTTACCGGTGGTACCGCTAGTGTAGAGAATGAAGAGCATATCTTCACTATCCATGGGTTCCGCTGGACAATCAGCAGATGCTCCCGGTTGCAAGTCATGCCACCAGTGGTCTCGTTCTGGTTCCATGTCAATCCCTTGCTTGGTGCGTTCTACCACTAGCACGTTTTCTACTGTAGGTGCGCCATTATTCTCTAGGGCTTTATCAACTTGGATCTTGAGAGGAACAATCTTGTCTTTGCGCCAGCCCCCATCAGCAGTAATTACTAATTTAGCTTGAGCATCTACCAGTCGGTCTTTGAGGGCTTCAGCACTAAAGCCACCAAAAACGACGGTGTGGGGAGCACCAATTCTAGCACAGGCCAGCATGGCAATAGCAGCTTCGGGAATCATGGGCATATAAATGCCAACGCGATCGCCTTTTTTGACTCCCAGTTGTTTGATCACATTTGCCATCTGGCAAACTTCCCGGTGTAACTGGGCATAGGTTAGGGTGCGGGAGTCTCCCGGTTCCCCTTCCCAAATCAGGGCAGCTTTATTCCGACGCCAGGTAGTGAGGTGTCTGTCAAGACAGTTGTAAGAAATATTAATCTTTCCACCAACAAACCACTTGGCAAAGGGGGGTTGCCAATCTAATACCGTATCCCACTTTTGAAACCAGTCTAGTTCTTGGTCTGCAAGCTGGGCCCAAAACCCTTGGGGGTCAGCTTTGGCTTGTTCATACAGTTGCTGATACTCCGCCATGCTTTTAATCTGGGCATTCTCAGAAAAGTCAGCTGGTGGCGGGAACAGCCGTTCTTCTTGAAGGATTGATTCTATAGTTGGTTGTGACATAGTTATAGTAAATTACTGAGATCTAAGTAGGTAGTCTAGACCTAGCGTTGGCTAAGTCTAATCAAACCATACTTAACAGGTTACCCAGTTGGGCATATCCTTGGATTTCTTTAATTTATGCTTAATGATTGCTGAGCTCGCTAGTTCTTTAGCAGGTATAGTCGTAAGCTATCAGCTTAAGCGCTACGCGCATATACTTACAATAAAACTGCTGTAGTTATGTCACGAAAAGTAGAAGTTGTTCCCCATGACCCGAAGTGGCGAGATGAATTTGAGCGTGAATCAAAGCAGATTGCCCTTGCCGTCGGCGAAAACTTGATTGCTGTACACCATATTGGGAGTACATCTATTCCAGAACTATATGCTAAACCGATTATTGATATTTTGGTTGAAGTCAAAGACATTACCAAAGTTGATGAAAATAGTTCAGGGATGGAGACAATAGGCTATGAAGGAATGGGTGAATACGGCATACCAGGTCGTCGTTTCTTTCGCAAACATAATCAAATAGGAATCAGAACACATCATGTTCATATGTTTGAGGTTAATTCGCTAGAAGTAGAGCGTCACTTAGCTTTTCGAGATTATCTGATTGCCCATCCTAAGGATGCCCAGAAATACGGTGAACTTAAGCGAAAACTTGCTAATAAATATCCAGACAATATTGAAGCCTATATGGATGGAAAAGATGGCTTCATCAAAGAGATGGATCGAAAAGCAGCAGAGTGGCGCAGAGGATCAAGAGGCAAGAGGCAAGAGGCAATAGGCAATAGGCAATAGGCAATAGGCAATAGGCAATAGGCAATAGGCAATAGGCAATAGGCAATAGGCAATAGGCAATAGGCAATAGGCAATAGGCAATAGGCAATAGGCAATAGGCAATAGGCAATAGGCAATAGGCAATAGGCAATAGGCAATAGGCAATAGGCAATAGGCAATAGGCAATAGGCAATAGGCAATAGGCAATAGGCAATAGGCAATAGTTAATCGACTTAACCCTTAAACCTACCCTACACCGAACCCCAAAGGCGAACAACCTTGGTATTTCGGCCACGCGATCGCGTTCAACCTTCAACCTTCAACAACCTTCAACCTTCAACCTTCAACCTTCAACAACCTTCAACCTTCAACCTTCAACAACCTTCAAAAACCTTCAACCTTCAACCTTCAACAATCTTCAACCTTCAACCTTCAACAACCTTGGAGAACAATCGCTCCAATACTTCTTTCGGAATTGTCTCAAAATCTTCCAACAAGAAATCCATAATGGCGAGATGGCGCAAGTGACCAGGGGTGGGAGGGTAACAGCGACGACTGGTGTTAAACCAGTGCGATCGCTTATCTTGTCGGGTGCGTTAACCAAGTGTAACGCACCTCTTTAACTATCAGTGTGTTCGCGTAGCGTGGCCTATGGCCAATCGCTTATCCTAGGGTTAACACTCCCATAGGAAAATCTACAACTAAACGCTTTGTTCGTAACCACAAAACACCTAAAAGAGTATTGACCAGTTCATCTCCTCCTAACACTTCAACCGTAAACTCCTCTTCCTCAATAACCACCTTTCCCTCATATA
>NZ_JAAHIG010000210.1:0-15830 GCF_010692305.1 Moorena sp. SIO4G3
GATACCTTGGCCCTACTTCAAGAATCGGCTCGCTGTGATACTGATTCGGATGTGCGATGTACAGCAATTGAACAGTT
Source organism: Moorena sp. SIO4G3 (assembly GCF_010692305.1). Lineage (NCBI taxonomy): Bacteria > Bacillati > Cyanobacteriota > Cyanophyceae > Coleofasciculales > Coleofasciculaceae > Moorena > Moorena sp. SIO4G3. The sequence goes on from NZ_JAAHIG010000210.1 coordinate 78, forward strand.
AGCTAAAGGTTGGAAAGACCAGGCTTGGTTATTTGAATTTTTATGGGATGGCACTTTCCATGAACCCTTTGAACGTAAGGAAGACTGGGATGACAATCCTCGACAAGTAGCTCTTAATGCCATCCTGGAATATTATCCTAACCATTCCGAAACCCGATCCTTATTACAGGATAGAGCAAAGCATGACCCGGATCCTGAACTGCGGAAGTTTGCTAAGGAGAATTTAGAATCAAGAATTTAGAATTTAGAATCAAGAATTTAAAATTAAGGCGTAGGGTGTGTTAGGGACGGGCTCGCCAAGACGCAAGCCATAGCAAGTGTTGAGACAGTCCGTCCCGTAACGCACCACCGCGTCAAATAGCATGCATTGAGATGCACCAGGCTCGCCCTCATGTTATGCGTAGCAAGTGTTGAGACAGTCCGTCCCGTAACGCACCATCAGGTCAAACTGATTGCCTTTCGTCTATACTGATAGATAAACCAAAAAACAACTACCAATAAGATGCTGGATTGGTTAGCAATTTGGGGACTTTCTAGTGCTGGTGGCTATCTCGCCAAAGAAGTGATTGGTCCGTTGGCCAAAGGCGCTCTAGAAGACTACACTAAAGAGTTTTTCAAAGAGTCTATCAAAGAGTATACCGGACTATCGGATCAAAATACCCAGAAAAAACTTTTGGGTAAAGCCTTAAAAGCATTTGTGGCTTTAGTGGAAGAAGAATTGGAAGATGCTGATTTATCTAAGCAAGACGTAAAACAATATACTAAACCCCTCAACCAGTATATTAAGGATAAATCCATTAAAGCTATCCTGGGCAGTGCGTTTAAGTATGGTTATAAACGAATAGATACCGAAAAATTAGATAAGACTTGGATTGAGCTTGACTTATTCCCATTACCGGAAGGATTTGATTGGCACTATATTGGTAAAGGGTATCTCAAGGAAGTAAAAACGATTATTCGGGAATCCGATCAGTTACGGCCTATCCGAGATTCCCAAACTTTGGAAGCGATCGCAGAAAACACGAAACCAGGAATTATTCCAGATTTTGACTTAAGGGAATATCAAGAAGCACTCCTAGAGAGCTATGGCAATGTCAAATTAGATAGTTTAGATACTAGTGGCTGTGCCTATAATGAACTAAAACTATGGAAAATATTTATCCCCCAAAATGTACGAGAAGTTCATGACTTGATGCCAGAGGCGATTTATGAACTGCCTAAAGATTATTATCAAAAACTGCGAGAGAGTGGTCAACTAGACAAGGAAATTGACCAAAAGGAATTGCAACGAGCTAAAAAGCTTTATTATCAACAGCCGATAAAATCGGTATTGGATGTAATTAAGGACTCTCAAGACTATCGGTATTTGGTGGTTTTAGGAGACCCAGGCTCTGGTAAATCTACCTTGCTGCAATATTTAGCATTGGAGTGGGCAAGAACCGATCTAACTACTCAAAGTTCTCTACTAATTCCCTTACTGATTGAATTACGCACTTATATCCGGAATCGCGATAGTGGACAGTGTAAGAATTTCTTGGAATTCTGCCATCAAAGCAGTGGAGCGATATGTCATCTGAATCAACATCACCTTGATCAGCAGTTAAAAGATGGTAAGGTGTTAGTGATGTTTGATGGCTTGGATGAAGTGTTTGAGCCAGGGAAACGAGAAGATGTCATTACTGATATTCATCGCTTTACCAATAAGTATCCTAAGGTAAGAGTAATTGTGACATCTCGCGTCATTGGTTATAAACCCCAACGGCTACGGGATGCTGAATTTCGTCATGTTATGCTCCAAGACTTGGAGTCGGAACAAATTCAAACCTTTATCCAGCAGTGGCATGAGTTAACCTTTACTGATCAAGCCGATAAAGTTAGGAAACGGGAGCGCTTACAAAAGGCAATTGAGACATCCTCCCCGATTCGACAACTGGCGGGAAATCCCCTATTACTAACCATGATGGCAATCCTGAATCGCAATCAAGACTTGCCTCGTGACCGCTCTGAACTCTATAACCAATCCTCTCGATTACTGCTCCATCAATGGGATGTGGAACGAGCATTACTAGAAGATAATCGTGTTGACCCGAAGACCATTGATTATCAAGATAAGCAACAGATGCTAGCAAAAGTAGCAGATTTCATGCAGGGCAATCAAGCCGGATTAGCGGGAAATCTGATTAGTGGCGAAGATTTAGAACGGATTATCAAAGAGGAGCTGAAATTACGGGAGGTTACTAATCCCAGAGCGGTTGCTAAGGTAATGATTAATCAGTTGCGCACCCGCAATTTTATCTTGTGTTTCATGGGAGCCGATTATTACGCTTTTGTGCATCGGACATTTTTGGAATATTTCTGTGCTTGGGAATTTGTCAGGAAATTTGAGAAAAAACAAGAGATTTCCCTAGAACAGTTACAAACTGAAGTATTTGGTAAGCACTACAAGGATGAATCTTGGCGTGAAGTGCTGAGGTTGATTGTGGGCATGATTGATTCTAAGAAAGGTGGCGATATTATTGAGTACTTGATGGCACAAGATGGACAAAGGGATGACTTTAAAAATTTATTTCTGGCAGGGGATTGTTTGTCTGAGGTTAGGAATCGCTATGAGATTAAATTAACGGATACTCGATTACTGAATCGGGTCAAAGACTTAATTCATTATGATCAAAATAGAAAAAGATTCAGTGATAGTGATATTCGCGCTAAAGCTGTTGTAGCAGTAGCAACCCATTGGCAAGACCATGGAGATACCTTAGCCCTACTTCAAAAATGGGCTCGCTCTGATTTCGATTGGAAGGTGCGAGGTAAAGCAATTGAACAGTTAGCTCAAGGTTACAAAGACCACCCAGATACCTTAGCCCTACTTCAAGAATGGGCTCGCTCTGATCCTTATTGGAATGTGCGAGGTAAAGCAATTGAACAGTTAGCTCAAGGTTACCAAGACCATCAAGATACCTTAGCTCTACTTCAAGCATCGGCTCGCTCTGATACTGATTTGGATGTGCGAGTTACAGCAATTGGAGAGTTAGCTCAAGGTTGGCCAGACCACCCAGATACCTTAGCCTTATTTCAAGAATCCGCTCGCTCTGATAAAGATTGGTATGTGCGATGTAGAGTAATTGAAAAGTTAGCTCAAGGTTACAAAGACCACCGAGATACCTTAGCCCTACTTCAACAATCGGCTCGCTCTGATAAAAATTTGACTGTGCGAGGTACAGCAATTGAACAGTTAGCTCAAGGTTGGCACGATCAGCCTTGGTTATGGGAATTTTTATGCGATCGCACTTTCCATGACCCCTTTGAACGTAAGCAAAGCTGGATAATAGACAATCCTCGACAACTAGCCCTTAAAGCCCTCGTCGAATACTATCCTAACCATTCCCAAACCCGGTCTTTATTGCTCGATAGAGCAGAGCATGACTCCGATCATATACTGCGGAAGTTTGCTCAGGAGCAATTAGCAAAATTATAGATAGTAAAGGGAGTCGGGAGTAAGGAGATAGGGAATAGGGGGAGATGGAGGAGATTTATATTAAGGGTAATTGTCATAACATGACATTACCCTTCTGTTGTCCTGAGTGTTTTTGCAAAAGCGAGATGCACCCTACCTTAGCCCTACTTCAACAATCGGCTCGCTCTGATACTGATTCGGAGGTGCGAGCTACAGCAATGGAACAGTTAGCTCAAGCTTGGCAAGACCATCGAGATGCCTTACGCCTACTTCAAGAATCGGCTCGCTCTGATTTCAATTCCAGGGTGCGACTTAAAGTACTGGAACAGTTAACTCTAGGTTGGCAAAACCATCGCGATACCTTAGTGCTACTTCAAGAATGGGCTCGCTGTGATACTGATTCGGATCTGCGAGATCAAGTAATTGAACAGTTAATTCAAGGTTGGCAAGACCATCGTGATACCTTAGCCCTACTCCAAGAATGGGCTCGCTCTGATCCTGATTCGAGGCTGCGAGCTACAGCAATTAAACAGTTAGCTCAAGGTTGGAAAGACCATCCATATATCTTACCCCTACTTGAAGAATGGGCTGGCTCTTATAACTATTCATTTGAACAGTTAGCTGAAGGTGGGCAAGACCAGCCTTGGTTATTGGAATTTTTATGCGATCGCGTAGCGGCTCTTTCAGAGCATCGCACTCTCCATGACCCCTTTGAGCATAAGGGACAAAGGACATACAATCCTCGAAAAATAGCTCTTGAGGCCATCCTGAAATATTATCCTAACTATTCCCAAACCCGATCCTTATTGCTCGATAGAGCAGAGCATGACCCTGATCCTAAACTGCGGAAGTTTGCTCAGAAGCAATTAGAATTAAGAATGTAGAATGTAGAATGAAGAAGGGAGAACAATCGCTCCAATAACGGTTTCGGAATTGTCTCAAAATTTTCCAATAAGAAATCCATGATGGCCAGATGGCGCAAGTGACCAGCAGTCGGAGGGTAACAGCGACGACTGGTGTTAAACCAGCCGTTAACGGTTTGAACGGAACAGGAGCAGATCAAGGCGATATCTTCGCTAGTCAGGTCCCACTTTTGGTAGAACTGTTGCGGTGTCATGCTCAATTCCCAGTAACTGTACAGTCGGATTAGGATTTGCTCGCGCTCGGTGATGGGATAGGGATAGGAATTTTCTCCCTGAGAGTCTCTCTGTTCAAGCTGTTCAAGCTGCTCAAGACGCTCTATCGCTTCGTGGTAATCGATGGGAAGATAAACGAATCGTTTCTTTGGCATTATTATAGAATTACCTCAATTGTAATTGAGTAGAAAGCCGCGCTTGGCGCTTGGTCGGCAGTAAGCGCGGCTTTTTTTTCATGATTATAGTATACTCATTGAGGACTTTTATTGTCAACCTAAAACAAAAAAAAGTCAAGGCAATTTGTAAATTTTGTAATAATTAGTTACACTTAAATAGTTAGCATGGTTACTGGTTTAGCTAATAGCTGGAATTGGGAACATAGAGTTATAAAATGTAAGTAGTCAGCGGTCAGTGGTCAGGGGTCAGCCATCAGCCTTTAGCTGTTCGCGTAGCGTGCGCGTAGCGCATAAACTGATAGCTGATAGTTTGACCCAGTGGTGCGTTACGGGGCGGGCTGTTCCAACAAGGCGCGAAGAGACAGAAAATTAGTGCCAGCCCGCCCCTAACGCACCCTACGCGACTCCCGATTCCCGACTCCCGATTCCCGATTCCCCGTTAATGAAGGGCTTCCCTAACCAAAATCACAGTACTATCTACACCCCGTGCGATCGCTTCTGGAATATTGCCATGGATCGCCTGCTCCAATAATCCTTCTCGACTAGCTCCGATCACCACTACATCATACTTGTGAGCCTTGGCTAAACGAATCAAAGCATCAGAAACAGAATAGGAACGGATTGGAATTGGTAGCACATCACACATACCTTTGAGTTGCTGTTTGAGGAAATAGGTAGCTTTTTCCAAGCTAGTCATTACAGGTTCCCCAGCTTGAGGATTAAAAACCTGAGTTACTACGATTTGCTCTGCTTTAGCCAGGGTTGCTAGTATCGGAATTAATTGTAGGGCACGGCTAGAGTTGGGTCCACCAGCAATGGGGATTAACCAACGCTTCCAGGTCTTAGCTAGTGAACCGTACTTAGCAGATTTAACATCTTCTGCTACTTCCTTGCCTTGGGGTAATTTCAGCAAGACTAAATCACAGGGAGCTTGTCGAATCAAGGTATCGATAATATTACCAAAAATCTGATTAGGACTATTAGATGGTCCTCCCTTCCATCCCATCAAAATCAGATTAATATGTCGTTGTTTAATAGTTTCTAGAATTGCTTGAGCGGTATCGTGGGATATCCGGATTTGGGTGTGAACTGGCATTTCCCACCGTCGCCCTAGCCTTTCCGCTTGCCTTAGCAATCTGCGACTTTTGGTAGTATCAACTGCTGTCTGAGCAGGACTAGTGCTGCGGGAGATAGGTATTACCTGCAAACACTCAAGTTCATAGTCGCGATCGCGGCCAATAGCAGTAGCTATTTCTAACAATACTGGTGCTGATTGGGGATTAGCTAAGGGAACCAACATCCGTCCACTACCGGTAGCTGGAGCGCGAGTATAATAGACGCCATAGGAGGGATCAGGACTTGGTCCTAGCTGCTCTTTTTCCCCACTAAGTTGGTTAGCTTCGGCACGAATAATATCACTAAAGGTAATGATTCCAACTAACTTTCTGCTTTCTAGAACAGGTAACCGATTGAGTTGATAACGATTAAGAATGTAGAGAACGTGGCTTAAGGTGTCATTGTGTCTAACTGTTATCGGTTGTGGAGTCATCACCTCTTTTATAGGGGTATTTCCAGGCAGTTGGTCTCGATTCTTGGCAATATCTTCTTGAGTAATTATCCCGACCAATTTCCCCTGAGCAACTACTGGAAAGCCCCGATGACTAGAGTTACTAAAGGTCTGAATGGCTTGATCTAAGGTCATCTGACTCCCTAGGGTTTCTACCCGGCGCTGCATAATGTCAGATGCTTTCAAACCAACTAAAGTTCTTTTGTCCACCTTTACTTGAGGCAAGCTGTAGCCTTTCCTCTCCAACAAACGTTGATAGAGAGACCCTTTGGCTAATTGATCGGCAACTAGGTAGGAAACCACACAGGTGATCATTAACGGTAGGACTAAATTAAAGTCCGTTGTCATCTCAAACACGATCACAATCGCTGTGATGGGTACCTTGGAAACGGCACTAAAAAATGCTCCCATCCCTGCCAAGGCGTAGGTAATCGGATTACCTAATCCGAGCAGGTGATACTCACCGATGCCGACTAAATAGCCTAATGCGGAACCCAATACTAGGGAGGGATGAAACAACCCCCCTGGTGCTCCAGAACCATAGGCAATTATGGTTAGTAAGAAGTAGACTACAAAAGCGAGACTGGTAAATTGCCAGCCGACATCACCAGTGAGCAACAACTCCCGCAAACCACTGTTGTTATGAAACTGATCCGGTAGCAGTGCTACAATACATCCACCAAGCATCCCAGCTATACCAATCCGCAATGGTAAGCTGAGCTTGAGGCGGTCGTAAAAATTCAGACTGGAGAGAATTCCCTGATTAAACAAAGCTGCTAGCAATCCAGCCAACACCCCCAACAACAAATAGAAGGGAATCTCAAGAGCGGAAAAGGTGCTGGAAAAATTGCTTAGTTCCCGATTCAGCTCTAGAGTACCTCCACCCAAGAGCCGGGAAACCACCGCACCAATAAAGGATGCTAGAATAGCACTACCGAGAGTTATACTAGATAAATCTGGTAACAGTTCCTCAAAGATAAAGGCTACACTAGCCAGGGGAGCATTAAACCCAGCGGCTAATCCAGCCCCAGCCCCAGCAGCAATCATTTGACGTCGGTGATCAGGAGAGGTGGGTACCCAGCGAGTTAATTGAGCCGCCAAAGCTGCTCCAATATGAACCGTTGGGCCTTGACGTCCCATAGTCATTCCCGCCGCCAGAGATAGGATCGTACTTACCAACTTGACCGCAGCCACCCGTAAGTTCATCGCGATAGGAAACCGGGCAAGGGCACCTTTGATCTGAGGTACGCCACTACCTGTTGCCTCTGATGCTAGAAACTCAATCAGGAATCCGCACAGTAATCCTAAGCAGAGTCCAAAAGCGGGTAGGGCAAAGCTAGGGGGTAGGAGCAGAGATGCTTGAAGCCGCCAACTCCCTAACCAGCCAATACTGTGTTTGAGTAATACTGCTGAGAGTCCTGAGACCAATCCAATCAGACAGGCTTCGGCAAGGGCAAGACTTCTTTTGGGGATCAGCCATTGGGTAATGGGATTGATCATTGATTGATCATTGGTTAATTTTCATTAGTGATTATTCGTTGGTACTTTGTAAATACCAGGAGAATTTCTCTAGTTACAACTAACCCACTAATGACTAGAGGTTACCGATAGTCCTTCCACAATTAAAGAAGGTGTGTAGATGCTATCCTGCCAATCAGCATCATCACCAAGTATTACTAATTGCTTAAGGGTGTTGTAGACATTCCCAGCTACCATAGTGTCTTTGACTCGACCAATAATTTTTCCTTGTTGCACTCGATAGCCTAACTCAACATTGACGGAAAAGTCACCGGAGATGCCAGCACTACCGCCAAGAATCTGGTCTATGACTAATCCTTCGTCTAATTGCCCAATTAAGTCATTGAGTGACCCTTGGCCTGGTTTAATCAGTAAGTTGACTAGATCAGGGGTTGGGTAGCTGCCTAGGCTAGGGCGAAATCCATTTCCTGTTGTGCCAGTTCCGAGTAGGCGACCGGTAGTGCGATCGCAAAAAAACTGTTGCAATTGCCCTTCACTGATGAATACGAGGGATTGGGTAGGGGTGCCTTCATCATCAAAGGGGCAACTGTAGGGAAATTCAGGATTAGGTTCTTGAAACAGGGTCAGGTTTTTTGAGGTAACCACCTGACCTAGACTATCACTCCAGGGGGTCGCTTTTTCAAGTACCCGTTTTCCATTTAAGGCTGCTTCCACAGTGCCCCATAGCAAATCCGCTGCTTTAGAGGTCAACAAAATTGGCACACGACCACTGGGAGTAGAGACATTTTCCGTTGCCCAGTTGAGGCGTTGTAAGATTTGCTCTAGGACTTTGTTAGTGTTTAGGCTTTCCTTGGTTGAAGATGGGCTTAATCGAATTTCTGTACTATCACCGACACTTAAAAAGTCTTCACCCCTGACCCATTCAACCCCAAGGAAATAACTGAGACTAGTGTCAGTGTAAGAGCAATGTAATCCTTCGGAGTTAATTAGGCTAGTGGTTTCTGACTCCCATTCCGACTCAGCGCTACACAAAACTTCTGGGTAGGTATCGCGAATTAATGCGATCGCATCCGAGCCGATTGCTACTAGTTCTTCTATTGGTATAGTTTCTGGTGAGTCGGGATAGTTAGCGCTCGGACCATCAGCCAGTTCTATGGATTCCGGTTCATTGAGTGCAGTCATGGCCATTGCCCGGTCTACTAAATCTTGGGCTGCCACTGCTCCATAGCCCACTGCTAGTCCTGGACGTCCGTCTCGCCATAACCGTAGCGCTTTCCCTTCCGATTGACTACTTTCGATTTGTTTGAGCCGATTAGCTTCAAAAAACACAGGACGAGAAAGCGAGCGCGACTGATAAACCTCTGCACTAGTCGCTCCTGATTTAGCTGCTAAGTCTAACAGTTGTTCGGCTTGCAGCTCTTGCGGTATAGTTTCAGCACTCATATTGCAAAGGGAGTAGGGAGTAGGGAGTAGGGAGTCGGGAGTCGGGAGTCGGGAGTCGGGAGTCGGGAGTCGGGAGTAGGTAAGAAAAATTACTCACAATTTATTTTTACCTGTTGTCTGTTGCCTGTTGCCTGTTGCCTATTGCCTGGTGTTATAACTCCCGGCATAGCCAAAATCCAGCAAACCGTTCTGAAGTTGGACTCGATTGTACGGCCAGAAAATGGACGAAATTAGCTTTCTGCTTTGCTTCTTCAAAGCTTTTTGCCTCTGCCAGAATTTGAGATTTGGTCAGGTTAGCGAGAATCCAGCTTTCATTGGCACCAGTTTCCAGTAACAACTTTGGCTTATCATCAGTAGTGTCAAGTTTCACAAAGGATAGCTCCAAGCCTGACATCCATGCCGCTAGGGGTTTAGCTCGTTGGGAAAATATAATCAGACCGGGAATGGGCGTTTCTGGGGCAATGTCCATGATCGAGACCGGGAAGGCTTCACCAAAGTCAATATCCCACTCGTTCATTTCCTCAAAGGCAGCGGCTTGTAGACTTACAACTGCCCACTTCTGTCCCTGCAAGGCATCGGGTAGTGGTTTAGGGATGGGGGATTGATAACGGACAAATGAGGAAGCAGCGGCTGCGGGGTCATAGCCTGGTTGATTGGGATAAAAGTCCTCTATCCTTTGTTTTAGCCATCGCTCCAAAGCATAGGTGCGACGGCTGGGTTGAGCTGGAATATTCAGCTCATTACAGGCTTTGGTAATCATATTGTTCATCTGACGCCGAAAGAAGCGAATCTTGGTTGGTGGCTGTTGAGCTTTTGCGATCGCATCTGACAAAGCCTGCCCCAACCAAATTGAATTCACCTGCTGGTTGGGACACCAACTAGCGTATTGAAACAGTGTCTCAGGTGAGAGGTTGATGTCCAAAGGACTCTCGCAAATTAAGACTTCCCAAAGTTTCTTCTGATTTTCGTCCAAAATTGGGCGGGAGTAAAAATCGAGTTCCCAAATTGTTTCCATGCCACCATTAAGATAATCTCACCCATATTTATGATACGGCTCTAAGAGCGCAATCCGTAAGCATTCAGCATTCAGTTATCAGCATTCAGCATTCAGCGGTCAGCATTCAGCATTCAGTTATCAGTTATCAGCTATCAGCTTATGGGTTACATCACAGGCTAGAAGCCTGTGCCACACTGTCTTGATGCAAAGCGCGAGTGGGGGAAACCACGGCAGCGCGGTCTTGGGGGTCTCCCCCATGACCGCGCTGCCTTCCCAAGACCTCGCTGCATCGCTACTTGAGGTGCTTTTGAATAAAATCAGCTGACCACTGACGGCTGACGGCTGACGGCTGACGGCTGACCACTCACCACTGACCACTAACCACTGACGGCTGAATGCTTAAGATGTGATTAATTCTATTTAACTATATATAATTCAATATATTCACAATTGTGAAACTCAACCAAAAATTATGAGTAGCGATCGCACAGACGTATTAGCCGCCAACACAGCGTTTTATCGAGCTTTTGAGAAAAAAGACATTGAAGCCATGAGTAAGGTCTGGTCTCAAGGCACTGGTAGTCTTTGTATTCACCCCGGACGTGATGTAATCAAAGGTTGGCGGGAGATTAGCTCATCTTGGGAAGCGATATTCAAGAATACCCAATACCTGGAAATTGAACCAGAGATTATTGCTACTGAAGTCAGGGAAACTCTTGCCTACGTTGTTGTGCTAGAAAAAGTATTGCAAGTTAGCAAGGGTAGAAGGATTGAGGCAGAATCCATAGCAACCAATATGTTTGAGCTTATGGCTGGCTCTTGGTATTTGGTGCATCATCACGGCAGTCCCCTGATGGGCTAAACTTCACTAGTTCGACTTCCCTATTCTCTCTTCCGATGATCTGGTGTTACGTGTTGTTCTGATAATCCGGTGTTTCCTTATTTTTTTGGTAATGGGTAAGGTCGAGGGAGTAATTACCAATTACCAATTACCAAAGGGTGAATCTTGATGAAGTTTTGTGAATTAGCGCCAAAGTGGCGACATCGCCATAACTTATCTAGCTAAATTATGAAAGTCCCAAAAACACAGATCATCGCAAGTCCGGTTCAATAATCATAAAGATCCCTGATGGTGGGAATTTAAAATTTGAAATTCGTAGTTTTAGATTACCCATCATCCATTACAGTAACCCAAAAATCCAAGGACTATTTTGGATTTGATTAACCGGACTTGATCTGAATTCACCGGAAAATTGGCATGTAATATCAATTAGCGAAAATAATGCTATAGATGCTTAATTGGTAATTGATCATTGGTAATTGGTCATTGGTAATTGGTCATTGGTAGTTGGATGAGTATTCTCCATACCCCATTAACTAGTACCTATTAACAAAAGGTACTCGCAGGCAACATAGTAGCTAATTAATAGAAGTGCTTATTTTCCCCAATTGTCTACTATTGGAGATTGTAACATGAGTAACTTCTCAATTTCTGATCTGCCTCCTGCTGGTTCAGCTCTGTTTTCGGAGTCTGAAGGATTCCATGAGTTCATGAACGATCTAACCGAAGATGAACTCAAGGGTATAGAAGGCGGCGGCAAAAAAAACAAGGGTGGCTTTTTCTTTGGCAGTAAAAGTAGCAAGGGTTTTAAATCCAGCCGGTTCAAACCCAGCCGCTCCAAATCCAGCCGTTTCAAACCCAGCAAGTTCAAACCCAGCAAAGGGGGCTTTTTCTTTCCACATCCCTATGGCTTCTTTCCACACAATTGTAGACCAGTGCATTAGGCCATATAGAGTTCAGTTCCCCTGAATAAATGGATAAAGTCCTTTTCATTACTGGGGTATAGAGATTTTAGGAGTCAGATGTTGGGGACATTTTTCTCCCACAACTTACGCAAAACTGGGCACCAAAATCGATAACTATTAGGGTGTAATAACACACCATATAGGTAGATTTACTGCGTAAGTACTGACTCCAAAAATTTCATAAAATAACTGATAATCAGGGTTTTATTCCATCAGTGGTTTCTAAGGAATAGTTGAGGCTATTGCCGGATACTAAATCCGGTAATATTGATAATTTAATGACATTTTTATTAAGCTATCAAAACGTTTTCGAATATCTAGTTGAACAGGGTCTTTGTAAGCCAACCGATCAAGATCAAATCCAGATTAAACCAATATCCTGTAAAAACTTTAATTTGCTAGTCAGTTTTTCCAATGGTCGCAATCTTTTGGTTAAGCAAGAGCCTCATAATCGAGAAGGAAACACCTTAGGTGAGTTGCATAACGAATGGCGAATTCAGGAGTTTTTACAAAACTTTCCTGAACTGATCGCAATTCGTCCCCTAATATCGGAGCCAATTCATTTTGATCACAGTTGCTCTATTATTGTTTTTAACTATCTCAATGACTATTGCGACTTAACAGATTTTTATGATCAAAAGGAGGTTTTTCCCACTGGGATCGCAGCCCAGCTCGGAGCTAGTATTGCTACAATCCATCGCACCACTCTAGACCGTAAGCAATATAAAGACTTCTTTGCCTCCAATGGAAAAGAGTTCCTTGAGCAAACCCCTAACTTGCTTCATGGGCTAGAAGGAATTGGACCAGAAATTTTTGCAATCTTTTGTGCAGATGGGATTGAATTTTTTAAACTTTATCAGCGCCATGAGAGCATCGGGCAAGCGATCGCAGAACTTAACAGAGCTTGGCAGCCTTGCTGTTTGACCCACAATGACCTAAAGCTGAGCAACGTTTTAGTCCACCTTGAGTGGGAGCAAACCCTCTCAAACCACCAGTCTGAAGGTACGAATATTCTGCGACTGATTGATTGGGAGAGGTTCACTTGGTCAGATCCAGCATTTGATTTAGCTACGATTATTGCTAACTACCTAACCATTTGGCTAAGTAGCTTAACGGTTAACAGAAGTATTGATGTTCAAACTGCTTTACGCTTAGCTAAAATTCCCCTTGAGGTAATTCAACCAAGCCTTGTTGCTCTCACTAACGCTTATTTTGATTACTTTCCAGAAATACTTCAGCGTAGTCCTAATTTTTTGATACGAGTTATACAATTTACTGGTTTTATCTTGATTGAAAAAATTCAGACAAGGATCGAGTACCGGAAAATCTTTGGTAACACAGGAGTCTGTATGGTTCAGGTGGCTAAACGTTTGTTATGCAATCCGGACGATTCAATCCCCATTGTTTTTGGGACAACAGCCTCTGAATTAACTGATCTTAGCCCGATTCCCGCCTAATCCCCTTTCTATAATTGGATGCAACATCTTATTTTCGGATCATTAGTAAAAAGAACAATTTGTTGCAGACCGACAGGACAATTGGTCTGAATCAGGACTTACGCGGTTAAGTGGATTGCGCCCCCCTGCCCCCCAAAATTGGGGGGTAATGATGTCAAAGTCCCCCATAATTGGGGGATTTAGGGGGCAGTTGCGTAAGTCCTGTGAGTATTTTTAGTCCCAACTGGTTGATCATGCCATTACTAAATTCTTTGCGAAATCAACTACCTGATTCTTCTCCTGATTCTGCTGTTGCGCGAGAGCTAGATATTCTAGAAGATATCGTTAGCAACCTTCAGATTCAACCTAACTTCTGTATTAGTCATCGAGATTACAAACCCCTGGAACTTTCAGCTGAGATGCTAGACCGGGTTCAGCAACTACCTGTGGAGATCCAGAATAAGTATCTGAGCCTGCAACTGCTCAGTTTTCTGTACGACATCTATGACAACGGTTTCGATAAAGCCACAGAATCAGCTCAAGCCAATTCAACTGATTTACCGCTTCACCCAAATGTAGAAAACAATACTGTGATGGGGCTGAACTTGGAGTTTTACCAGCAGCTGTACGAAAGTAATACTGGGACTGGTTACTTTGAACCAGGTTGGTTGGTAATCAGGGAGGAGAGTTATGGCAAGTTGGCTGTACACAAGAATGGTCTGACCTTACACATCAGACCTGAGTATTACTTACCACCAGGAGCTCAATCTGCTACTGTCGGTACCTTAGTCGCTATCCGAATGCCTCCTAATCTAGTTGAACACGGATTCTATGTCGCGGTTGGGAATGCTGGTCCAGTCAATGCTGGTCCAGTCAATCAGAACATTCGAGATCGTGACTACCAGATAGTGAACGTCTATTTTAATCTCAGTCCCGAAGGTGCAGTTGCTCTCATCAGAGCGATCACCGAGGAACTCAATGAAATTACCATTCCCTTTACCTTTAAGGTGGTAGATGACCCCGCTAACTACGACCGCTACGATTCAGGGGTTCTCTGCTTTGAGAAGAGCAATTATGAGACAGTCCATCCCATCCTTGAGAGTGTTTATGCTCAACACCAATCCCATTTTGAGATGGAAGTACCTCTATTTACCAAGCAGCTAGCACCAGGACTGGCTCTATCAGAGGAACCAGTCCATAAATTTACGGCTGAAGAAAGTTTCCGGATGAACCGTTGGCAAATGGTTGCTAATGGCTTACTAGAAGTTTGGCAAAACGGTAAGGATTCTCCAGAAGGTCGGATCAACTCTATACAACAACAGTTCTCCCAGTTTGGGATTGAATTGCGGCGTCCTTACTTGAACGCTGACTCAGAAGATATTTATCGAAAAATTTGACACTCCCCGGTCGCCCATAGGCGGGGATTTTCCTTAAACGGGTTTGCGCTGTAAGTCCCACAGCAGTAATCTTCAATGGTCTGAGTCAGTCACTAAGATTTGGTGAGCCATAGCTGACCCTAAGCCAATGTAATAATTTTGCAGAGCAACAATCACTGAACCACTAGGAGTACGGCTGATCACCTGAAGTTCTGCTCCTGGGGTCAACCCTCTGGCGTGGAATTGATTGACCATCTCTTGGGTTTTGAAGCCAAGAATCTTGACGCGATCGCCAACCTGAGACAGGGCTAAGGGAAAGGATTCTTGATGAGCAAACGTCTGGGGTAGTTTTGCCTGGTTATCGTCTGAAAGCCCAGTTTGGGACATTCCCCCTAAAAACGTAAATTTCCAATTTCCCGACTTTTGGGAAGGGTTCTGTTGGCTATCCGGATTGTTTTTATCATCCATCATCGATAACTCAACGTTTGCTTATTAATAATATTTAGGAATAAATTTACAGCAAAACCGAATCCCCTATAGGGTTCAGGAAGAGGTAATTGGGGAAGAGTTTATTCTCTTTAACCCCGAATTACCGACTTTCTCGTGTTTACCACTAGAGATATAGAGTATCGTCTTTACAGAATAGATTATCACATAAACAATAAAAATTATCAATTAATTTTGGATACAGTTGAAAACTACCCATAGCAAGTTATGCTCCTGTTGGCGAATCACCTCAATGCTAGGGAAATCGATAGGGTGATGGAGTGATGGGGTGATTGGGGTGATGGGGTGATGGGGTGATGGGGTGATGGGGTGATGGGGTGATGGGGTGATGGGAAGAAAGTGCTAGGTACTAAGGTCACTTGGTATTAATCAGAGA